>NZ_JBXAFO010000010.1:241882-258772 GCF_058793255.1 Rhodococcus sp. MPR-R1B | reverse complement strand
GTGTGAGTGGTGGGGGCTGCGATGGCGAGGAATATGGCGTTGGGGGCTCGGGGCGAGGATGTGGCTGTCGAGTTCCTGATTGATGCGGGTTTGGAGATTGTCGAACGCAATTGGCGTTGTCGGTACGGCGAGTTGGATGTTGTTGCGACGTCCGGTGATCGAATTGTGTTCGTGGAGGTGAAGACTCGCTCGGGTGCCGGGTACGGGAGTCCGGCGGAGTCGGTGACGTTCGCGAAGCAGCGTCGGATTCGGGTGTTGGCGATGCACTGGCTCACTGATTCGGGCCGGTCGTGGTCGAGGGTCCGTTTCGATGTGGTGGCGGTGTTGATCGGCCGGGACGGCGTGCCTTCGGTCGAGCATTTTGTGGATGCGTTCTGATGGCGTTGGGGCGGGCGCATTCTGTTGCGGTCAGTGGTGTGGACGGGCAGATAGTGGAGATCGAGGCGGATATCGGGCGCGGGTTGCCTGCGGTGCATTTGGTGGGGCTGCCTGATACGGCGTTGCACGAGTCGCGTGATCGGATTCGAGCGGCGGTGACCAATTCTGGTGAGGAGTGGCCGGACAGCAAGGTGATTTTGGCGTTGTCGCCGGCGACGTTGCCGAAGGTGGGCAGTGTTTACGATTTGGCTTTGTCGTTGTCAGTTCTCGATGCGGCGAAGAAGTTGCCGCGGAAGTTGTTGCGGGAGACTGTGTTTTTGGGGGAGTTGGCGCTCGACGGTCGTTTGCGGACGGTGCGTGGTGTGTTGCCTGCGGTGCTTGCGGCGAAGCGGGCGGGGTGGGGGACTGTGGTGGTTCCGGCTCGGGCGTTGGCTGAGGCGGGCTTGGTGAAGGGGATCGAGGTGCTGGGCGCTGACGATCTGTCCGCGGTGATCGGGTGGTTGCGTGGGGAGTTGGCGCTTGCTGTTCCTGATGTTTTCGAGCGTGCTGGTGTGGTGGCGGTGCGGGATTTGAGTGAGGTTGTCGGGCAGACGGATGCTCGGTGGGCGATCGAGGTTGCTGCGGCGGGTGCGCATCATTTGATGTTGACGGGTCCGCCGGGGATCGGGAAAACGATGTTGGCGCAGAGGCTTCCGGGGATTCTTCCGCCGTTGACGGAGGGGGAGTCGTTGGAGGTGACGGCGATTCATTCGGTGGCGGGGGTGTTGCCGGAGGATCGGCCGTTGATCGATATGCCGCCTTTCATTGCGCCGCATCACAGTTCGTCGGTCAGTTCGCTGGTGGGTGGTGGTAGTGGGATGGCTCGTCCTGGTGCGGTCAGCCGCGCCCATCGCGGCGTGCTGTTTCTCGACGAATGTGCCGAGATCGGGGTGAAGGTGCTCGAAGCGCTACGCACACCACTCGAAGACGGGGAAGTGCGAATCGCCCGGCGGGACGGAGTTGCCCGGTACCCGGCGCGGTTCCAGCTGATCCTGGCCGCCAATCCCTGCCCATGCGCGCCACCGAGAGACGCGGATTGTGTCTGCGCACCCGCGGCGCGTCGCCGTTACCTGGGGAAATTGTCCGGCCCGCTCTTGGACCGAGTCGACATCAGGGTTCGGATGCAGGCCGTTGCAACCGGCGCGCTGATCGACGAAGTGGGAGAAAGCACCAGCGATGTTCGTGCGCGCGTGGCGGCGGCTCGAGACACTGCGGCCCAGCGGTGGAGTGAGTACGGGTGGCGGACCAACGCGGAGGTACCAGGGCCGGCGTTGAGACAGAAGTTCAGACTCTCGCGTGCAGCGCTGGCGCCGGTGGAACGGGCGCTGCGTAAAGGTGTCATCACTGCTCGTGGGGCGGACCGAGCGTTGCGGGTTGCCTGGAGTGTCGCCGATCTGGCAGGTGAGGCGATGCCCGGACCAGACCAAGTTGTCACCGCACTCGACTTCCGAGACAGGGGATTCCAATGACTGCACACGATCCACGACTACTCGCTTGGGCATATCTGTCCCGCGTCGTGCAGGGCCCAAGCGCGTATATGTCCATGTTGATCGACGAGCTCGGGGTCGAAGAAACTGCGAGGGCGGTCCGCAACGGCGATCTGCCACCCGCGATCGAGGAGAAGACGCGAGCCCGCGCTCACATCGACACAGCCCAACGAGACCTCGACCTGATGGAGGCGATGGGTGGCAGACTCGTAACACCGAATTGCGCCGATTGGCCGGCGTGGCGAATGCTTTCCTTTGACGGACTCGATCCCTCCGGGGGTGGGACGGCGCCATTTGTGTTGTGGGTGTTGGGGTCCGGGGATTTGGTTGATCTGACCGAGAGATCGGTTGGAATTGTGGGCACGCGGGCATCTACTGTGTACGGCGAACACGTGACGGCAGAGATTGCCGGTGACCTGGCTGTCGACGGGTGGACCGTGATTTCCGGGGCGGCCTTCGGTATCGACGGGGCCGCGCACCGCGCTGCATTGGGCGTAGGTGGAACCACACTGGCTGTCTTGGCCTGTGGCGTGGATCGGGCGTATCCGTCAGGGCATGCGCGACTACTCAAACAGATAGCGAGTTCGGGTGCAGTGATAAGTGAATATCCGCCGGGCACAACACCTGCAAAGTTCCGGTTTCTGGCAAGGAATCGACTGGTAGCTGCGTTGTCGGACGGAGTAGTGGTGGTCGAGGCGGGTTGGCGCAGTGGTGCACGCAATACCGCCAATTGGGCTCGGAAGTTAGGCCGTCCCGTGATGGCGGTGCCCGGACCGGTTACCTCGGCATCGTCGACCGGATGTCACCGGATGATCCGCGAAGGTGAAGCGCAACTCGTTTCCAATGCCGTGGATGTAGTCGAAGCTTCAGGCCCATTTGGTGTCGGGGATTCCGCGGAGGATGCAGCCGCGACGCGTGACATCGACGCATTGCGAGGCAATTCTCGATTGGTATACGAAGCATTGCCGGGAACGGGGTCTCGCAGTACGCGTGAGTTGTCCGAGGAATCGGGATTGCTCATAGCTCAGGTTCGTGCCACTCTTCCTCTGCTCGAACTGGAGGGATTTGCAGGTTCTGATTCCAGTGGTTGGTTTCGGACGCGGTAGTACGTGAACTACTTCTGCGCCCGTCAGACCATGCGTGGCGATGCTCACTAATCGTTTGCGAAGACCGTGAATCGTCAATACCCGCAGCGCATCGGAAATGGCACGTCAGGGCTATTTTTCACGAATTTGCTCGACTGTGTGCAATGTAATTCTCGATGCGTTTCGCCGACCCGACCTGCAAGTTCGACGGGTCTCAGGAAAGCCTCAGGTCAATGTGCGTGGAAGTCCGATTAGTCTGGATCACGATGACGGCGGGCATTGATTGACACCCGGCATCCGAGGGATGAATGTGCAGAATTTTCAGGGTCGTGTTCGGTCGAGGCAATGCCGCTAACCCGCTGCTAATTCGGACCATTGAGTCTGTTCGGAAACGGTGAAGGCTTTCGAACTTCTTTTGTTCATCAACGCTCTATCTGTGTATTGTGAAGGAGAATTGAATCGATCATTGAAAGAGGAGTGCAATGGCTGAGAAGCTGATTCGGCAACTCATCGACGACCTTGATGGTAAGCCGATTGACGATGGATTCGGTGATCGAATTGAGTTCTCTTACCAGGGAACGGATTACGTGATCGATCTGCGCGCCACCAATGCAGAGAAGTTCGACGCTGCGGTGAAGCCGTTCGTGGAGGCTGCTGCGAAGGTGAGCGGGAAGCGCGGCAAGAAGGCTCAGGCTGCATCTCCGCAGGCCACATCAGGTTCCGGACGCTCCAAGGAGACGCTCCAGGCCATCCGTGACTGGGCAGGTAAGAACGGTTACGAAGTTGCTCCGCGTGGGCGTATCAAAGCGGAAATCATCGACGCTTTCGACGCTGCACACTAGATTGAATTAAATACACCTCTGGCTCTCGGCGAACTCGCCGGGAGCCAGAGGTGTATTTTACTGTTGCTTTGCCGAGTTCTCGGACAGCTTTGTCCGACAGGTCGTCCGTGTGAAGCTGATCAGATAATTCGTCTAAACAGCACCGAATTTACCCAGCAGATTGGTCGGTTTCTTTCGCTCTGCACAAAGGTCGACAGAGCGCTGTGTGGAGTCGCCGGCGAGGTATTTCGCCCTCGTGCTGCAATTGTCGTGTACATTAGTTAGGTAACACTAACTTTCGGAAGGATCTTTCTGTGGCCAAGCCGACAACTGCATTGACGGTTCTGCGGACCGAACAATTGACCCCCCATATGGTACGAGTGTTTCTCGGGGGACCAGGCTTCGAGTCGTTCACTCCCAGCGAATACAGCGATTCCTATGTAAAGATCGAATTCGGCACTCCTGATCAGCCGACACTGCGCACCTACACGATTCGTTCGTACGATCTTGATGCCAAAGAGATTGCAATCGATTTTGTCGTCCACGGCGACATGGGTGTCGCAGGTCCGTGGGCCGCGTCAGTTCAGCCGGGCGCTGAGATTACTCTGCGGGGACCCGGTGGCGCGTTTTCGCCGTCACCAACCGCTGATTGGTATCTCTTCGTCGGAGACGAGACCGCGATACCCGCTATTTCCGCGTCGATAGCGCGATTGGCGCCGAATGCGGTCGGCTACGCCGTCGTCGAGGTCGGGGGACCGGAAGACGAAATCGCGCTCGATGCCCCAGAAGGTATTGCCGTGACCTGGCTGCATCGCGGGGCATCGTCCGACGCGGTCGGCGAAGAATTGGCGGGTGACAACGCTCCGGTTGTCGCCGCGGTGAAGGCTCTCGAGTGGTTGCCGGGCGAACCGCACGTGTTCATTCACGGTGAAGCGCAAGCCGTCATGCACAACCTCCGGCCGTACATTCGCAAGGAACGAAATGTCCCGGCGTCGGCCGCTTCCATTTCCGGCTATTGGCGTCGTGGTCGCACCGAAGAGGGCTTCCGGGTCTGGAAGTCCGAACTCGCCGCGGCCGAAAACTAACTCGCGGCGGCCGTGCCGCGAGTCAGCAACACGAGCGCAACGGCCGCGAGAACTCCGAAGGTGGGAATTGCGATTGCCATCGGAACTGCCGTGTCTTCTCCCGCAATTCCCACCAACGGCGAAACCAGCGCCGCCAAGCCGAACTGGCCCGCTCCCATCAGCGCTGAACCGGTCCCGGCCGCGTTGGTGACCTCTCCTTGGGCGAGAGCGGTCGCATTCCCCATGATGAACCCGATGCTCGAAATTGCCACGAACAGTGGGACCAAGATCAACCAGGTATTCGTGGAACTGAAAACCACGCTGGTGCAGAACAATACGGCGCCGCCCATGAGGAGTAGGCGCACCCCGAAACGCAGCAGCGTGCGTGCTCCGACGCGACCGAGCAGGCGAGTGGTGATCATCGCTGCCGTGACCATTCCGGTGGCGTTCACTGCGAACACGATCGAGAATTGTGACGGACTCAGCCCGAGAACGTTCTGAACGACGAACGGTGACGCGGAGATGTACGCGAACAAGGCGCCGAATCCGAAGACGAATGCGAGCGCATATCCGAGGTAGTGCCGATTGCGGACCACGTATCGCAGATTCGAGATCAGTGCCTTCAATCCGCCGCCGTGGCGTCGCTCGGGCGGAAGTGTCTCGGGAACGAGCAAAACGACACCAGCCACCATTACAGCGCCCGCGACCGCCAGGACCCAGAAGATCCCGCGCCACCCGACGGGGCCGAGAAGTGCGCCGCCGATCAGTGGCGCGACCACGGGAGCGATACCGCCGATGATCATCATGATGCTGAAGAGCTTCGCTGCGTCGTCGCCACGCGCTCGGTCGGCAATACAAGCGCGGGCAAGAACGATGGCAGCGCCTCCACTCAAGCCCTGGACGAGTCGTGCACCGATGAGCAACTCGATGTTCGGCGCCACCGCGCATGCCGCGCCGCTCAGTGCCGTGATGATTGTCGCGGCCAGCAGTATTCGTCGCCTGCCAAGTCCGTCGGAGATCGGACCGATGATCAGCTGGCCGATTCCGAGGCCTGCCATGAAGGTGGTCAGCGTGAGCTGAACGCTGGCCGCAGTAGTGTCGAGTGCATCCGCCATCAACGGTAGGCCGGGCAGGTACATGTCGATGGACAGTGGAGCGATTGCGGAAATCAGTGCCAGTACGCACAACATCTTCACAGGAATTGCTCGATTCACCGATCAACCCTATCGGCGAGGGAGCTTGCAGTTTCAATCGCGGCGAGCGAGCGTGTGTTCATGACTGACGCATTGCCGGCGAGCTTGAGCGTTCACCTCGATGCGTATGCCGAGCACCTCCGACTGAGCCGAGGCCGGTCGGAACACACGATCCGCGCCTACGTCGGTGACGCGCGGGCATTGCTGACCCATTTCTCCGCGGGTTCGGAGAATGCAGATCTCGACCGCCTCGACCTAAGTGTCATGCGTTCGTGGTTGGCCGCCCAGAATGCCGTAGGAATAGCCCGTACGACGGTAGCTCGACGGGCTTCTTCGGCGCGTGGGTTCACTGCGTGGCTCGCGCAGACCGGACGCATTTCCGTCGACCCGGGCACACGTCTGGCGGCTCCACCAGCTCGCCGGACGCTGCCGACGGTGCTGCGTCAGAGCCAGGCCCTCGACGCAATGGATGCGGCGGAAAGCGGTGCGCAGCAACAAGAGCCGCTCGCCCTGCGAGACCGACTCATCGTGGAATTGTTGTACTCCACCGGAATTCGCGTCGGCGAGTTGTGTGGACTGGACGTCGAGTCGGTCGATGCCGATCGACGATTGCTTCGTGTTCTCGGCAAGGGGAACAAGGAGCGGTCGGTGCCATACGGCCTGCCCGCAGAATCGGCACTGAACGGCTGGCTGGAGCACGGACGACCCGCGCTGTGTTCGGATCGGTCCGGGCGAGCGTTGCTCCTCGGAGTTCGAGGCGGCCGGCTCGATCAGCGTCAGGCGCGTTCGGTGGTCCACGAAACCATGGCTGCAATTCCAGGGGCTCCCGACATGGGTCCGCACGGGCTTCGGCACTCGGCTGCGACACATTTGCTGGAGGGTGGTGCGGACCTTCGTGTGGTCCAAGAACTCCTCGGTCATGCGAGTTTGGCGACCACTCAGCTGTACACGCACGTGTCGGTCGAACGGCTTCGATCCGTCCACGATCAGGCCCATCCGCGCGCCTGATTTGTGGAGCGACGCGAGTTCTCGGCCGGTATTTGGTAGCGTCGCAGCTCAGAAGAGTGAACAATCGGCAAAGTTCGATCGTCGTATCGAGACACTCGATTACATGCGATATCCGGGGGATTCGTGAACCGCCAAGATGTGAAGCACCTGCCGAACAGCGGCCAACCAGCCTGGCTGTCCGAATCGCCGCAACCGGCTCCCGAGCCGGCGCCGACGCCGGAGCCTGTGGCGCGACTGCAAGAGGTCTGGTCCACGCCACCGCCACCGTCGAGCCAACAGCAGGTGACAAACCAGGATCTGGTTGCCGAAGCTTTACTGAAACGCCCGAAACGGACGCCGCGTGGCGGCTGGCGAAGGGGATTGCATCGTGCGACCGGAGGTGTGGTCAATCTGGGGGATTCGACCAACGAACAGCGCAACCGTGCACTGGCCGCCCGAATCGAGCAGCCGATCCGCAACGACTACCGAGTCGCTCTGCTCTCGCTCAAAGGCGGCGTGGGCAAGACGACGGTCACGGTCGGACTCGGTGCGACGTTTGCTTCGCTGCGTGGTGACTGCGTCGTGGCGGTTGACGCCAATCCCGATTTCGGGACTTTGGCACAACGTGTTCCGCTGCAGACCAATTCGACAGTGCGCGATCTGATTGCTGCTAGACCGGACATAAAGAGCTATTCGGACGTTCGAGTGCACACATCCCAGTCGTCGAGTCGTCTCGAGGTGCTGGCGAGTGAGCAGGATCCGGCGATTTCGGAGGCATTCAGCGAGGCCGACTATCGCCAGGTCATCGACATCTTGCAGGTCTACTACAACATCATCCTCACTGATTGCGGTACCGGGATCATGCACTCGGCGATGAACGGCGTTCTGGATCTTGCCAATTCGTTGGTTCTCGTCAGTTCGCCGGCAATCGACGGAGCGCGCAGTGCAGCGGCAACGCTCGATTGGCTTCAGTTGCACGGATACGGCCATCTGGTCGAGCGGACCGTCGTCGTCATCAGCGCCGCCAGACCCGGGTCGAGCGTCATCGACATGGACGCGTTGGTGGACTATTTCATGCGTCGATGCCGCGCCGTCGAGGTCATTCCTTTCGACGAGCATCTCGCGGAGGGGTCGGTGATGGACCTCGAATTGATGCGACCGGCCACCAGACGAGCGTTCATGGAACTGGCAGCGATGGTGGCCGACGACTTCGCGGACGCTGTGGGTCGGCACGCCGTTTCCGAATGGCACTGATTCTGCGACCGATTTCTGCGACCGATCAGCCTCCTTTCAATGGCTTGAGCCTGAGCGGTTGCGACCGAACCAGTCCGAGTGGATCGAGATACTCGCGTCCTCTGCGCAAGCCCCAGTGCAAACATGCTTCGACAGCGCACCCTTCGTGCCCGGTTTCGAGGGTTCCGATCACTGACCTGGCTGCGACGCGTTCACCTGTGCGAACGACTGCGGTGACGGGTTCGTAGGTCGTGCGTAGGCCGCCGGAATGATCTATCGACACCGTCGGCTTTCCGGCGACCACTCCCGCGAACACCACGATGCCGTCGCCGGCCGCGAGGACGGATTGGCCGGCGCTGCCGCCGAGATCGACCCCGCGATGACCCGGCAGCCAGTTCTCGGCCGGTTTGTCGAAAGCGCGTTCCACGTGCGGCCGAGGAGCGAGCGGCCAGTCGAATCGCGTGTCTGCTGACGCCGTGCCTACGGCGACACAGCAGGAGATCACGGCAAATACCACGCCTCGTCGAGCTCCGCGCAAGATCGTCATTCCTTGATCTTGCGTGGAGTAGCGCACGCTTCAATGCAGATCAGACGGGTAATCCACAAGGTAGCCGCCGATCCACAACCGCCGGTTCGGTCTGTTGCTACCGGGGTGGTTATGGCATCGGGGGACGAGGACGTACACTTGTCGAGCGGTCTGTGCTCGCACAGTCCGACTTCGCGCGCCCGCGCACGTTTTCCGGCCTCGGCTGGTCCTGGTTCTCACGAAACAGGTCCGACGGCCGTGCGGGTGCCAGGGCAGGGATCACCCGATCGCCTGCATCAACCGGATTGAAAGTTTGAGGTACACAGCCATGGCTGTCGTAACCATGAAGCAGATGCTCGATAGTGGAACCCACTTCGGACATCAGACCCGTCGCTGGAACCCGAAGATGAAGCGATTCATCTTGACCGACCGCAACGGCATCTACATCATCGACCTCCAGCAGACGCTGACGTACATCGACAAGGCGTACGAGTTCGTCAAGGAGACCGTTGCCCACGGCGGCACCGTTCTCTTCGTCGGTACCAAGAAGCAGGCGCAGGAGTCCATCGCTTCCGAAGCGACTCGCGTCGGAATGCCCTACGTCAACCAGCGTTGGCTCGGCGGCATGCTCACCAACTTCACCACCGTTCACAAGCGTCTGCTTCGCCTCAAGGAGCTCGAGGCAATGGAGCAGACCGGTGGATTCGAAGGTCGCACCAAGAAGGAAATCCTCATGCTCACGCGTGAGATGACCAAGCTGGATCGCACCCTCGGTGGTATCCGCGACATGGCCAAGGTTCCTTCCGCGGTGTGGATCGTCGACACCAACAAGGAGCACCTGGCAGTTGCCGAGGCTCGCAAGCTGAACATCCCGGTCATCGCGATCCTGGACACCAACTGCGACCCCGACCTCGTCGACTACCCGATCCCGGGCAACGACGACGCCATCCGTTCCGCAGCACTGCTGACCAAGGTTGTCGCTTCCGCGGTTGCCGAAGGTGTGCAGGCACGTGCAGGACTGAGCGCCGACAAGGACGCGAAGCCCGAAGCCGGCGCAGGCGAGCCCCTCGCCGAGTGGGAGCAGGAACTGCTCTCGCAGGCAGCTCCGGCCGCAGAGGCTGAGGCAGCTCCGGCTGCAGAGGCTGAGGCAGCCCCCGCCGCAGAGGCACCGGCCACCGAGGCCTGATTCGTTGAAACCGGCCCTGACCAAGAGTTCTTTTGGTCAGGGCCGTTTCACCGTTAGGCCCGAGCACCACCGTCAGGCCGTGCTTCACCGTTAGGCCGTGCTTCACCGTTAGTCCTAGGTCCGAAACAGACACATGAGGAGGCTCGCTAATCATGGCGAACTACACCGCCGCTGACGTCAAGCGGCTCCGTGAGCTCACCGGCTCCGGAATGATGGCATGTAAGAACGCACTCGCAGATGCAGACGGCGATTTCGACAAGGCCGTCGAGCAGCTGCGCATCAAGGGCGCGAAGGATGTCGGAAAGCGCGCAGAGCGCACCACCGCTGAGGGTCTCGTCGTCGCCAAGGACGGCGTCATGATCGAGATCAACTGCGAGACCGACTTCGTCGCCAAGAACGACGAGTTCATCAAGCTGGCCGACGAGATCGTGACCGTCGCTGCTGCTGGTAAGCCTGCTGACCTCGACGCTCTCAAGGCGCTCGAGCTCGACGGCAAGACCATCGACACCGTCATTGCGGAGCAGTCCGCGAAGATCGGTGAGAAGCTCGAACTGAGCCGCGTCGCTTCCTTCGACGGCCCCGTTGCCGTTTACCTGCACAAGCGCAGCTCCGACTTGCCGCCCGCTGTCGGCGTTCTCGTCGAGTACACCGGTGAAGGCGATGCTGCTGCTGAGGCCGCTCGCGGCGCTGCAATGCAGGTCGCAGCACTCAAGGCGAAGTACGTCACGCGTGACGAGGTTCCCGAGGAGATCGTCGCTTCCGAGCGTCACATCGCCGAAGAGACCGCCCGCGCAGAAGGCAAGCCCGAACAGGCACTGCCGAAGATCATCGAAGGCCGCGTCAACGGTTACTTCAAGGACGTCGTTCTGACCGAGCAGTCTTCGGTCACGGACTCCAAGAAGACCGTCAAGGCGATCCTCGACGAGGCAGGCGTGACCATCAAGCGCTTCGTGCGTTTCGAGGTCGGCGCCTCCGCTTAATTCGGAGCCCGCACACATGGACCCCGCCTGAAGAGCATTTGCTCTACCGGCGGGGTCTACGTGTACCTGGGGCCTCCGATGAGGCAGGATGAGAGTGCCTCGGGACGAGTCCCGGGGGCTTTCCTATGCCGCGGTGTCCGATTCGGCGGCAGAAGAAGAATGAAGGACCTACAAGGTCTTGTATCGAACTGAGGAGAACAATGTCCGAACCAGCCAACGAACGTCCAGGATTCAAGCGGGTCCTGCTCAAACTCGGCGGCGAAATGTTCGGAGGCGGCAAAGTCGGTCTCGATCCCGACGTGGTCACCAAGGTGGCTGAGCAGATCGCAGAGGTCGTTCGATCGGGCGTACAGGTTGCAGTGGTCATCGGCGGCGGAAACTTCTTCCGCGGGGCGGAACTGCAGCAGCGTGGCCTCGATCGCGCGCGCTCCGACTACATGGGCATGCTAGGCACCGTCATGAACTGCCTCGCTCTGCAGGATTTCCTGGAGAAGGCGGGCGTCGATTCTCGCGTGCAGACGGCCATCACCATGGGCCAGGTCGCCGAGCCGTACCTCCCCCTTCGCGCACGCAGGCACCTCGAGAAGGGGCGCGTAGTCATTTTCGGTGCCGGGATGGGTATGCCCTACTTCTCGACTGACACCACTGCTGCGCAGCGCGCGCTGGAGATCGGTGCCGAGGTAGTGCTGATGGCCAAGGCTGTCGACGGCGTCTACTCGGCCGACCCGCGTCTCGACCCGGACGCGACGATGTACGAACAGATCACGCACCGTGAGGTCATCGAACGTGAGCTCAAGGTCGCGGACGCGACGGCATTCAGCCTGTGCATGGACAACTCGATGCCGATGATGGTGTTCAACCTCCTCACCGAAGGAAACATCGCTCGCGCGGTGTCCGGTGAGAAGATCGGCACCCTGATCAAGTCGTGAGTGACACCCAAAAAATGATGCAGAACAACATGGAGGAACAGCCGTGATCGATGAAGCGCTCTTCGAGGCAGAAGAGAAGATGGAAAAGGCTGTCACGGTAGCCAAGGACGATCTCGGCTCGGTTCGCACCGGACGCGCGAACCCCGGTATGTTCTCGCGCATCGTGATCGACTACTACGGTTCGATCACGCCGATCACGCAGCTCGCGAGCATCAACGTCCCCGAGGCCCGCATGGTCATCGTCAAGCCGTACGAGGCTTCGCAGCTCAACGCGATCGAGACGGCGATCCGCAACTCGGATCTCGGTGTGAACCCGTCCAACGACGGCAGCATCATCCGCATTTCGGTTCCGCAGCTCACGGAAGAGCGTCGACGTGAACTGGTGAAGCAGGCCAAGTCCAAGGGCGAGGATTCGAAGGTCACGCTGCGCAACATCCGCCGCAAGGCGATGGACGAACTCAGCCGGATCCAGAAGGACGGTGAAGCCGGCGAGGACGAGGTCGGTCGCGCAGAGAAAGAACTCGACAAGACCACGGCGAAGTACGTGCACACGGTCGAGGAACTCGTCAAGCACAAGGAAGCAGAGTTGATGGAGGTATAGCCTCCTCATTTGCAGTGTTTGTCGTCGGGAGTAGATCAGGGAGTTTGGGTGCACGCACAAGAGGGAACCGCCGGTGGTCCCGTCACGGACGGGCCTACGGGCGGCGCTGAGGGCGCGCAACCGCCGAAGTCGAAGGCGGGCAGGAACCTACCTGCCGCCATCGGCGTCGGAGCTGGCCTCGGCGCCTTGGTCATCGGCACTTTGATCTTCCTGCCCCCGGGATGGATCGCTGTCGTCGCGATCGCGATGTTCATCGCGACGTGGGAGGTCACCACGCGGCTTCGTGAAGCCGACATCGAGGTGCCGCGAATTCCCCTTCTCGTCGGCGGGCAAGCCACGATCTGGCTCGGCTGGCCGTGGGGACCGGTCGGGGTGCTCAGCGGATTCATCGCAACCGTCCTGGTGTGCATGGTGTGGCGGTTGTTCGACCACGGGCTCAAAGCGACCCCGAAGAACTTCCTGCGAGACACCTCCATCACGGTGTTCGTTCTGGCGTGGATCCCGCTGTTGGCGTCATTCGGTGCGTTGATGGTGCTCGAAGACGACGGCCCCGGTCGCGTCTTCGTCCTGATGATCGGTGTCGTGTGCTCCGACATCGGCGGCTACGCGGCTGGAGTGCTGTTCGGGAAGCACCCGATGGTGCCCGCTGTGAGCCCGAAGAAGTCCTGGGAGGGATTCGTCGGATCCCTCATTTTCTGCGTCATCGGCAGTTTGCTTTCGGTGACGTTGATCCTCGACGCGAATTCGATGATCGGCGTCCTGCTCGGTGTCGTCCTGGTGGTAGTCGCGACGGTCGGCGACCTGATCGAATCGCAGATCAAGCGTGAACTCGGCATCAAGGACATGGGAACCTTGCTTCCCGGCCACGGCGGAATCATGGACCGCCTGGATTCACTCCTGCCGTCGGCATTTGTCACCTGGCTGATTCTGTACGCACTCGTCTGATTTCTCGTGCGTGATTTCTTCTCCGGCCGATCCAAGCCCATTCCCAGTCCGAACATCTGGCATTGGCCGGACGTGTACGAAATCGAGAACCGTGCGCAGGATGTCGACGGTTCCCTCTGGGCCGCGATGCGAGCCCAGGTCGACTGGTCTGGACGCGATGTCGTCGATGTCGGCTGTGGGGCGGGGTTCCATCTACCGGAGTTCGCTCGTGCTGCCCGTCGTGTTGTCGGAGTGGAGCCGCACGCACCGCTGGTGAGGGCCGCGCGGGAACGAACCCGCGATTCGGCGTCGATCGACGTAGTCCAGGGTTCAGCAGAGTCCACGGGTCTGGTGGATGCTTCAGTCGATCTCGTTCATGCCCGTACGGCGTACTTCTTCGGAAAAGGCTGCGGCCCGGGAATTCGTGAGGCCATGCGCATCCTGAGGCCCGGGGGAGTCTTGCTGATCGTGGATCTCGATGTGAGCGCCGGCCCGTACGGGGAGTGGATGAGGGCGGATCTGCCCAAATACGATCCCGCGGCGGTCGAAGCGTTCTTCGAGGCTCAAGGATTCTCGCTCACGCGCGTCGAGACCCGGTGGGAGTTCGAGAATCGAGACGATATGCGGCGGGTACTCGGAATCGAGTTCACCGAGAAGACTGCCGAGCGTGCGTTCTCGCAAGTAACGGGATTGGGCTTCACGGTGCGATACCGGATCCATGTTCGGTCCAAACCACGATCACTCGAACTTGCGTGAAGGCGGGCTCAAAAGACGAACGTCAGGCGCTCCGACTTGAGCGCCTGACGTTTTCTGCACCGATTCAGTAGTAAAAAAATCAGTGATCGGTGGGGATGTGGAACAGGGTGGCGAGCTTGTGAATCTTCTTCGCCTTGGCGAGCTTGGGCAAGTCGCTGCCGTCGCGCACGCGTGAGCCGTCTTCGCCGAGATCGTCGATGACATTCTGAGCCCAGATCGCGTCGGCTACAGAGGGACTCAGTCCTGCGTTGACGGGGGCAGTCTGCGCGGTGGTCATGCAGAGTTTGCCGGCCATGCCGAGTGACAAGGTGATCGCACAGTCTCGGGCGAGCAGATCCAGATCGGGGCCGAGCGTGGGACCGTCGATCGGCGGAGCGATGCGTGCTGCGCGGCTGGCGATGGTGAGCCGCGAACGCGGGTACGACATCGACGTGGGGGAGTCGTCCATCCCAGTGTCGCGCCGGAAGTCGCCGCTGCCGAATGCGAGACGGAAGATGCCGTCAGTGCGTGCGATCTCGGGCGCAGCCTCGAGTCCCACCGCGGATTCGACGAGAGCAAGAATCTTGGTGCCGTCGGGAAGTCGCTCGGCCGTGGCGTCGGCCTGCTGACCGCTTTCGGTCTTTGCGAGCATGACACCCTCGAGTCCGGGGAGGCCCGCGAGTACGGCCAGATCCTCTTCCCAGAACGGTGTCGTGGCGTCGTTGATCCGAACCCAGGCGTGATTGTGTTCGCTCAGGAATGCGGCGACATCGCGGCGGGCAGCTGGTTTGTTGGGTGCGGTGACGGCATCCTCGAGGTCGAGAATGACGGCGTCGGCCGCACTCGCGAGTGCGGCGTCGAAGGTGTCCGGTTTGGACGCGGGGACGAGGAGCCAGGATCTTGCCTGCTGCGGGGCAATTCGCGAGGTCACAGGTCTCTCCATGTGAGTAGTCACATCAGGGCCTTTCCGGTGATTTCCACGACATCAATGATGCCTGCTGGCCCATCGATCGACCCAATTGCGTAACTAGATTTCAGTCACATCTGCCGCTTCGCTGCGCGCCGGATCTGAATGATGCGAACGCCGCCTGCCAACGCCATGATCAATGCGCCCGCGATGGCGGAAAGCAGGATCGTGATTCCGAGCGGAAAGTCGATCTGCCAGGCGAGGATCTTGACGGAGACGCTCTCGAGGTTCTGCAGGATGAACACCAGCAGTAAGATCAACACGATTGCACCTATGACCAGGCCAACCCAGGTCGTGGCGGCTCTGGTTCGGTCGGTGACCGACGTTCCGGTCGGCACCGGTTCAGGCGTCGGTGTCGGTTCCGGATCGTGTTTTTCCACTGCCTTGTTCTCGTCCACCTTCGGAAGTTCCGGATCGGGGCCGAAACCGTCGGCTGGGCCGTACACGGGGGAATTCGACGGATCCTCTGGTGTGGTTGACATGACATGATCATCACTCAACCTGCGCGAAGTTGCACGGGTAATCCGGCCACAATCGGGTGGCAGTGGGGTAGCACCCCAAAACAATGGGACAATGGTGTAACTATGGCTGCCTCTCTTCCCCTCGTTTTCACTGCACCCAAGCGCGGAATGCCTCCACGGCACCTCGCCGATCTCGATTCCGCCGAGCGCAAAGAAGCGGTGAAAGAGCTCGGCCTTCCGGCTTTCCGGGCCGATCAGCTGGCGCGTCAGTACTACGCGCGGCTGGAAGCCGATCCGGAGAAGATGACCGATCTCCCCGCATCGGTGCGCGAGAAGGTGGGGGAGTCGCTGTTCCCGACCTTGTTGACCCCGATCAAGCACCTCGCGTGCGATTCGGGCGACACTCGCAAGACCCTGTGGAAGGCACATGACGGAACGCTGCTCGAAAGCGTCTTGATGCGCTATCCCGACCGGGCAACACTTTGCATCTCGAGTCAGGCAGGCTGCGGAATGGCCTGCCCGTTCTGTGCGACGGGTCAGGGCGGCCTCGACCGCAACCTCTCGACCGCCGAGATCGTCGATCAGGTTCGCGAGGCAGCGGCCGCCATGCGCGACGGTGAAGTCGCCGGCGGCCCCGGACGCCTCTCGAACGTCGTGTTCATGGGTATGGGCGAGCCTTTGGCGAACTACAAGCGTGTGGTGGCAGCGGTACGACGGATCACCTCGCCTGCACCCGACGGCCTCGGCCTGTCTCAGCGGTCCGTCACGGTCTCGACCGTCGGCCTCGCTCCCGCTATCCGCAAGCTCGCTGACGAAGGCCTGAGCGTCACGCTGGCGGTATCGCTGCACACACCGGACGACGAACTGCGCGACACTCTTGTCCCGGTCAACAATCGCTGGTCAGTGTCGGAGGTACTTCAGGCTGCCCGGTACTACGCAGACAAGACCGGTCGCCGTGTGTCCATCGAGTACGCGATGATCAAGAACGTCAACGATCAGCCGTGGCGCGCGGACATGCTGGGCAAGAAGCTGAAGAAAGCACTTGGCGGGTTGGTGCACGTCAACCTGATTCCGCTCAACCCGACTCCGGGCAGCGAGTGGGACGCGAGCCCCAAGGACGTCGAGCGTGAGTTCGTGCGTCGGGTCATCGCCCAGGGCGTCTCGTGCACGGTGCGCGATACGCGCGGTCAGGAAATCGCCGCAGCCTGTGGCCAGCTGGCAGCCGAGAACTGAAACGTTCCAGGCCTGAAACACGTAAAGAGAAGGCCTCCACGAACTTTCGTTCGTGGAGGCC
>NZ_JBXAFO010000010.1:25807-241872 GCF_058793255.1 Rhodococcus sp. MPR-R1B | reverse complement strand
GTGCTGACATGGACACCCTTCCAGTTCGACAGGATAACTTTCGTTCGTGGAGCCCTTCTCTTTGTCAGGTTTCTAGCGCGGGCGGCGACGGATGACGATGTCGCGGACCAGAATGAAGATCATCAATCCGGCGGTGCCGATGAGCCACAGATCCTCGACCTTGCCGTGATGGTTTCCGATCATCATCAGAAGCAGGAATATTGCGAAGAACCATCCGAGGAAACGGAAAAACTTGAGTCCTTCACCACTCCACCCCCATGCGGCAGAGGGAACCTCGGCCTCATCGACGTGCGAGACCACGACGGGGGCGCTGGACTTGACGTCCAACTGGGTATCGGCCACGGTCGATCCTCCTGCTCATTCGGTTGCACTACTGCCCAATATGGTGACATACGACTGCCTGTCGTACGTAGTTGGGCGTCGATAAGGTTGTTCTCAGGTGTTATCAGGAACAATGGGCGAGTGCAGGAAACCACACGTACCCGCGTCCTCCTCCTCGGCAGTACCGGTTCGATCGGTACCCAAGCGCTGGAGGTCATCGCTGCCAACCCCGACCGTTTCGAAGTAGTCGGTCTTGCAGCGGGCGGCAACAACGTCGAGTTGTTGGCCGAACAGATTCGTGCAACCGGCGTCACGGACGTCGCCGTCGCCGATCCTGCAGCGGCATCGGCGCTGGAATCGGTAACCGCCCGTTCGGGACCGAGCGCCGTGACAGAACTGGTTCGGGACAGCGGTGCCGATGTTGTCCTCAATGCGCTCGTCGGTTCGTTGGGACTCGAACCGACACTGGCGGCTTTGAACTCGGGAGCGCGCCTGGCGCTGGCGAACAAGGAATCGCTTGTCGCCGGCGGAGCGCTGGTGACGAAAGCCGCCGCCCCCGGTCAGATCGTGCCGGTCGACTCGGAGCATTCGGCGCTTGCCCAGTGCCTACGTGGTGGAACAGGCGACGAGGTGGCCCGGTTGGTTCTCACCGCTTCGGGTGGGCCGTTCCGTGGCTGGAGCGCCGAGGATCTCGAAAGTGTGAATCCAGCTCAGGCAAAAGCGCACCCCACCTGGTCGATGGGGCCCATGAACACCCTCAATTCGGCAACTCTGGTCAACAAGGGCCTCGAGCTGATCGAGACGAACCTGCTGTTCGGGATCGACTACGACCGCATCGACGTCACCGTGCACCCGCAGTCGATCGTGCATTCCATGGTCACCTTCTTCGACGGGTCGACGCTGGCGCAGGCAAGCCCGCCGGACATGAAGCTCCCGATCGCTCTCGCTCTAGGCTGGCCGGACCGCATCGAAGGTGCTGCGTCGGCATGCGACTTCACCACCGCCTCCACCTGGGAATTCGAGCCGCTCGATTCGTCGGTGTTCCCCGCCGTCGATCTGGCGCGAAGCGCGGGCAAATCCGGCGGTTGCTTCACCGCGATCTACAACGCGGCCAACGAAGTGGCGGCTCAGGCATTCCTCGACGGTGTCCTTTCCTTCCCGGCGATCGTCCGCACGGTGGCCGCTGTTCTCGACGATGCAGGTCAATGGTCCGCGGAACCGGTTACCGTGGACGACGTTCTGGCCGCAGACGGCTGGGCACGCACACGAGCGCGTCAGCTCGTGAAGCAGGAGGGCTAGAGCTTTCATGGTTTTTGCACTGGGCGTAGTGCTGTTTGCCCTCGGCATCGGCGTGTCCATCGCCCTGCACGAAGCCGGTCACATGTGGACGGCCAAGGCTTTGGGAATGAAGGTTCGCCGCTACTACATCGGCTTCGGACCGAAGATCTTCTCGTTCCGTCGAGGTGAGACCGAGTACGGCCTCAAGGCGCTGCCGCTGGGCGGATTCTGCGACATCGCGGGCATGACGGCCCTCGACGAGATGACGCCTGAAGAAGAGCCGCACGCGATGTACAAGAAGGCGGCGTGGAAGCGCGTCGTCGTCATGTCCGGCGGTATCGCGATGAACTTCATTCTCGGGTTCCTCCTGATCTACGCATTGCTCCTCGGTTGGGGTCGAACCAGTACGGAGCCGGCACCGCCTGTTGTCAAGGGCGTGACGTGTGTTGCTCCGACGCAGCTCGGACAGGATCAGGGGTGGAAACTCGCGGATTGCACCGGTACCGGCCCGGCGGAGGCAGCCGGAATTGCTGCCGGCGATCGGATCGTCGCGGTGGACGGTCAACCGACGGACACTTTCGCCAAGGTTTCCGCGGCGATCCGCGACAAGTCCGGGACAGTCACGCTCACAGTCGAGCGCGGCGACGAGACTGTTCAAGTTCCGGTCGACGTATCGCCGGTTGAGCGTTACGTAGCCAAAGACGGCAGCACAACGCCGGAACTGGCAAAGGTAGGCGCTGTCGGAATTGAGGGTGTCAGCAATCTGATCGAGTACAACGCGCTCACTGCTGTTCCGGCGGCCTTCGACTACACCGGCCAGATCATGGTCGACTCGGTGAAGGCATTGGCTGACATTCCGTCGAAGGTGGGGGCACTGTGGGAGTCGATCACGGGCGGCGAACGCGCCCAGGACACACCGATCAGCGTGGTCGGTGCCAGCGTGATCGGTGGCGAGGCCGCAGATCGAGCCGAGTGGCCGATGTTCGTCGGACTGCTCGCATCGATCAACTTCTTCCTCGGTGTTTTCAACATCCTGCCGCTGTTGCCGCTCGACGGCGGTCACATCGCGGTGGTCTTCTACGAGAAGATCCGTGATTGGTTCCGCGCCCGCCGAGGCTTGATTCCCGGCGGCCCGGTCGACTACACGCGACTCCTTCCGATTACTTACGTATTCATCGTGATCGGTGGCGCGTTCATGTTGCTGACACTCACGGCTGACATCGTCAATCCGATCAAGATCTTCTGACCGTGTGAGAAGGGTGACGGTTGCCGCGCGGTAGTGCGGCGATCGCCCGGCTAAACTTGCAGTGAAGCTATGAAAGAAGGCACAGACGTGACCATCCCTATCGGACTGGGAATGCCCTCGGCACCCGCAGCGATTCTTGCTCCTCGACGCAAGACACGGCAGCTGCAGGTCGGCACGGTAGGTGTGGGCAGCGATTTCCCCATCTCGGTGCAGTCCATGTGCACCACGAAGACGCACGACGTCAATGCAACGCTGCAGCAGATCGCGGAACTGACCGCGTCCGGTTGCGACATCGTTCGTGTCGCCTGCCCGCGTCAGGAAGACGCGGACGCGTTGTCGATCATTGCGAAGAAGAGCCAGATCCCGGTTATCGCCGACATCCACTTCCAGCCGCGCTACATCTTCGCGGCAATCGATGCGGGATGCGCTGCGGTGCGCGTCAATCCGGGCAACATCAAGGAATTCGACGGCCGTGTCAAAGAGGTGGCCAAGGCTGCCGGTGACGCAGGCATTCCGATCCGTATCGGTGTCAACGCGGGATCGCTCGATCCTCGGTTGATGGAGAAGTACGGCAAGGCGACGCCCGAAGCGTTGGTCGAGTCCGCGCTGTGGGAGGCCGGGTTGTTCGAAGAGCACGGCTTCGGTGACATCAAGATCTCCGTCAAGCACAACGATCCGGTGATCATGGTCGAGGCTTACCGCCAACTCGCCGCCAAATGCGATTACCCGTTGCACCTCGGCGTCACGGAGGCAGGGCCGGCGTTTCAGGGCACGATCAAGTCCGCGGTCGCCTTCGGTGCGCTGCTCGCGGAGGGTATCGGCGACACGATCCGGGTTTCGCTCTCGGCCCCGCCGGCCGAGGAAATCAAGGTCGGTAACCAGATTCTGCAGTCTCTGAACCTGCGTCCCCGCAAGCTCGAGATCGTCTCTTGCCCCTCGTGTGGCCGTGCACAGGTCGACGTCTACACACTTGCCGACGAGGTCTCCGCCGGCCTCGAAGGCATGGAGATCCCGCTGCGCGTGGCAGTCATGGGTTGCGTCGTGAACGGACCGGGTGAAGCGCGTGAGGCCGACCTCGGTGTGGCGTCCGGCAACGGCAAGGGCCAGATCTTCGTCAAGGGCAAGGTCATCAAGACGGTGCCCGAGGCGCAGATCGTCGAGACGTTGATCGAAGAGGCGATGAAAATTGCCGAAAGCATGGAGGGTGACGCCTCGGAGGGTGCGCCGGTCGTCACCGTGAGTTGAGTGATTGCCGGATGAATCTTCCCCGTCGGTGTCAGGTTCGTGGCAATCTGAGTGCATCATGATCGGGTAGTGATATTCGTGGACGCGCAGTCGAGTCGAGGGGGTTGACGGATGCTCAAACTCCTCGGAGCCAAGCAGGTCGGAAGTCGAGATCTCGAAGACGTCCGACGGGTACTCGACGCCGATCCGGTGGCGGCCTGCATGATTGCCGCGCGCGTCGAAGAATGCGGCGTCGACCCACGAATGATTCACGGCGAGCTGTGGAGTCGAGGCGGGCCGTTGTCCTCACTGTGCTTTGCCGGGGCGAATCTGGTTCCGCTTCGAGGCGATCCGGATGACATTCGGGCATTCGCCGACCGTGCCTGTCGGATTCCGCGCATGTGCTCGTCGGTGGTCGGCCGCGCCGAATTGGCGTTGCCGCTGTGGGAGATGCTCGAGCTCGATTGGGGAACTGCGCGGGAGGTTCGCCCCGAACAGCCGTTGCTCGCGGTTTCCGAGCCGTTGGCATGTTCGTCGGATCCGCTGGTCCGGCAGGTTCGCTCGGACGAACTCGAGATCTATCTGCCTGCCGCGATCGCGATGTTCATCGAAGAGGTCGGAGTCGACCCGCGTGCCAACGACGGTGGGCGCGGATACCGGCACCGTGTCGCTAGCCTGATCGCCGCTGGTCGAGCGTGGGCGCACATCGAGGACGGCCAGGTCGTTTTCAAGGCGGAGGTCGGTTCGATGTCTGCTCGCTGTGGCCAGATCCAGGGTGTGTGGGTCAACCCGGAATTTCGTGGGCAGGGCTTCGGCGTGACCGGTACAGCGGCTGTAGCGGAGTCGATCATGGCGACCGGTCGCATTGCGAGCCTGTACGTCAACAGCTTCAATACGATTGCGCGGTCGACCTATTCGCGGGTGGGGTTCCGACAGGTCGCGACCTTCTCGACGGTGCTGCTCGACTGACCGTACAAGCCGCGTGCAATGGTCGCGCCTACGCTGGGTGGAGCATTTGTCGCCCTACTATGGGGCTCGATGAACACTCGGCATTTCTCTCGTAGTCGCTCGGCCCAACTGTTGGCCTCCTGCACCGTGATTTTCTTGGCGGTGGGGATCAGTTCGTGTACTCCGAAACCCGCCGGCCCCGAGCCCGTCGCGCAGCAGTTCCTGAGTGCGTTCGGTGACAGGGATATCGACGAGGCAGCAAAACTGACGGACCGGCCTGATTCCGCGGGTCCTGTATTGAGTGACACCTGGGATGCGCTCCAGGCCGAGTCGATGACTGCCGAGACCACGTCGGTGAAGATGAACGGTGACACTGCGACGGTCGGCTACACCTACGAGTGGCACCTTCCGAAAGACCGTGTGTGGACGTACGACGGCGAGCTGCAGATGGGACGCAAGGACGGCGACTGGTCCGTCCGGTGGAGTTCGACGGACGTTCACCCGCGCCTCGGTGACAAGCAGACGATGTCGTTGCGGGCAACCGCGGCGCCGCGAGCGCGGGTCAACGAGCATTCGGGCACGGATGTCCTGGTGCCGGGAATTGTCTACCGAGTGAAGTTCGATCGCTCCAAGAGCAACGACATCATCGGTTCCGCAAACAATCTCGCAAGTGTTCTCGGTCGCTTCGATTCTTCGCTGACGGGTCAATCGATCGCCGAATCCTCGACGGCCGTCAAGGGCGACTATCTGGTGACCCGCCTGCGCAGTGACGACTACGACCAGGTATCGGCGCAACTGGGAGCCATTTCGGGAGTATCTGTCTCGGACGAATCGGATCTCGTCTCGACGGACCCGGAGTTCGCGCCCGACCTTCTCGGGCAGATCAAGAAGACGATCATCGACGAGGTCGACGGCAAAGCCGGCTGGAGTGTCGTCACGGTCAACCAGAACGGCGTCGACACCGATGTGCTGACCGAGACTGCGCCGCAACCTGTTCCGTCGTTCAGTATCAGTTTGGATCGCAACATTCAGATCGCTGCTCAGCGTGCCGTGAACGTGAACAAGGATCAGGCGATGATGGTGGTCATCGAACCGTCGAGTGGGGCGATCCTGGCTGTCGCACAGAACAAGGCAGCAGACCGCGACGGACCGGTCGCGACGATGGGTCAGTACCCGCCCGGTTCGACGTTCAAGATCATCACGGCAGGCGCCGCAATTTCGACCGGTCAGGCGACCCCCGACACGATGGTGCCATGCCCGGGCCGGATCGAGATCGGTGAGCGCAGCGTCCCCAACTACAACGAGTTCTCACTCGGCACGGTGCCGATGGCAACGGCCTTCGCGCGTTCGTGCAACACGTCCTTCGCCAAGCTGGCCAGCGAGATGCAACCAGACACGTTGACCACTGCCGCAGCGCAGTTCGGCATCGGCCAGGACTACAACGTGGTGGGATTGCCGATCGATTCCGGTTCGGTGCCGCCGGCGTCGGATCTGGTGCAGCGGACCGAAGACGGGTTCGGTCAGGGAAAGGTCGTGGTCAGTCCGTTCGGAATGGCGATGGCAGCGGCGACGGTCGCGAACGGTTCGACTCCGGTGCCGCAACTGATTTCAGGGCGCGAAACCACCATCGACGGTGAGCGCCCGGCGATCTCGCCCGCCATGGTCGACGGCCTGCGCGGCATGATGCGACTCGTGGTCACCAGCGGTACTGCAGAACGCGTCGAAGATCAGGGTGAGGTGTACGGCAAGACCGGTGAAGCCGAGGTCGAAGGGGGATCGCACGCGTGGTTCGTCGGCTATCGCGGGAACCTGGCCTTCGCGACTCTGGTTGTGCGGGGCGGAAGTTCGGACAACGCCGTCGCAGTCACCCGTGACATGCTCACCGCCCTGCCTGAAGGCTACTGACCCGTCAGGGGAGCAGTCCCAACCGCCGGGCGGTCACCACGGCTTCGTGGCGTGAGCTCGCGTCCAGCTTTCCCATCGCGCTTCGCAGATAGCTCTTGACTGTTTCCGGGCGAAGGGAAAGCCGTTGGCCGGCTTCGATGTTGGTGCAGCCGAGTGCGACCTGAGAGAGAACATCCACTTCACGCGGGGTGAGCGTGACGTCGGATTCGGCGTCGGCGGTGGGACGGAGCAGGTTGGCCAAACGCTGGGAGAGTCCGCGGAGTTTGGTCTGCAAGTCGGTGTCGGTGACGGTCTGGGCGACACTGCGTAGTTCGGCGTGGACTCCGCGGATCTCTTCCGAAGACATACCGTCGGCGGTAGTCGCGGCGGCGGCCTGCAGTAGTTGCAGGCGACGATCGACTTCGTCGCGGATGGCGAACTCCATCCCGAGACGCCGGGATGCGCCGACCATGACGTCTGCTGTTCGGTCACCCAACGGAGCGGAATCGCGGATCGCGGCGTAGAGCACAGCGCGCGATTTTCCCGAAACCATGACCGGAACGGCGATGATCGAATGCAGGCCCTCGCTGAGAACAGGACGGTCGAAGTGATGAGTGATGGACTGCGAATTGCCGTAATCGTTGACGGTGATCGGTGAACCCTGGGCTACGACGCGTCCGCCCATGCCCGAGCGCGGCGGGATGGCCAAGCCCTTGAGGTTGTTGGTGCGGGTGCCGACGAATTCGCTCAGGTGCAGGGTTCCGTCCTGGACCTCGCCTCCGAACAGCACGGGAACAACGCCCTGAGCTGCGATTGTGCGGAGTTCACCTCGCATTGCGTCCCCGTCGCGGGGGCGCAGAAGTGACGAAGCATGTCGGTTCACGCAGGTACCCCTTTCTGGGGGTAGTGAAGTTCTCTTGTGAGCTAGATCATAGGGGGTGAACAGTACGTATGACGAGCCGCCAACGTAACCGGTCGGGCCAACCATACGACGATCGATAAGGAGCAAGTTGATGAGCACCGATCCCACCGCACGGGTGCGCGAGCTGCTGGACCAGTACGACACCCCGCATGCCAGCGCCGCAGAATTGCTCTGCGATCGGCATCCCGCGGATGGCGTTGCATTCACCGTCGTCGAGGCAGACCTTAGCTCGGTGGACCTCACTTACGGTCATCTACGTGAGCAGTCGGCGCGTTTCGCGGCAGCTCTGGCCGACCTCGGAGTCGAGCCGGGTGACAACGTCGCGACCTTGATGGGTAAGTCTGCGGACCTGGTGGTCGCGCTCCTCGGAATCTGGCGCCGCGGAGCAGTCCACGTGCCCTTGTTCACGGCGTTCGCTTCGCCGGCCATCGCTTTCCGCTTGACGGCCAGCGGCGCGAAGGTGGTCATTTCCGACGCCAATCAGCTCGAGAAGCTCGCGCCGGGAGAGGACATCCCCGCCGACGCAGCATGGCAGGTCATCGTCGCGGGCGGCGCGGCCGGTGACGAGTTGGACTTCGACGCACTTGTCGCAGCTCAGGATGCCGAAGATCCGAAGGGCGCTGCTCAGGCAGTCGGCGGCAACGCACCGATGGTGCAGTTGTTCACCAGTGGCACCACGGGAACACCCAAGGGCGTGCCGGTTCCGGTGCGCGCGCTCGCCTCGTTCCACGCATACCAGGAGTTCGGCCTCGACGTCCGAGAGGACGACGTGTTCTGGAACGCCGCAGACCCGGGCTGGGCGTACGGGCTGTACTACGCGTTGCTCGGCCCGCTTGCCGCCGGCACGCGAAGCTTGCTGCTGCACGCCGGATTCTCCGCGCCGCTGACGTGGCAGATCATCGAGAAGTTCGGTGTCACCAATTTTGCCGCCGCTCCGACCGTCTACCGCAGTCTGCGTGCCGACAAGGCTCCCGTTCCGGAAGGCATCTCGCTGCGCCGCGCTTCCTCGGCCGGTGAGCCCTTGACTCCGGATGTTGTTGCGTGGTCGAAGAACTCGTTGGGCGTCGAGGTCCGTGATCACTACGGCCAGACCGAGCACGGCATGTTCATCGTCAACGCCTGGGCCGACGGACTTCGCGACGATGTCCGTCCCGGATCCATGGGCCGTCCGTTGCCGGGTTGGTCTGCCGCTGTGCTGGAAGACAATTCGGATGACATTGCACCGGCCCGCACTCAGGGCCGCGTGGCGATCGATACTCACAACAGCCCGTTGATGTGGTTCACCGGGTACGTCGATGCGCCGGAGAAGACGAAGCAGCGATTCAGCGAAGACGGCCGCTGGTACATCACCGGTGATGCGGGAATGACGGACGAGGACGGATTCTTCTTCTTCTCCTCGCGCGACGACGACGTCATCATCATGGCGGGCTACCGCATCGGTCCCTTCGACGTCGAGAGCGTGCTGGTCATGCACGAGCACGTCATCGAGGCCGCCGTGGTGGGCATGCCCGACGAGTTGCGTGGTGAGGTTCTCGAGGCGTTCGTCGTTCTTCGCGAAGGTGTCGACGGTGACGACGAACTCGAGAAGGAACTGCAAACCCTGGTGAAGAAGAAGTTTGCAGCGCACGCATACCCGCGCACAGTGCACTTTGTTCCGAACCTGCCCAAGACCCCGAGTGGCAAGGTTCAGCGGTACATCCTGAGGAAGGGATAAACCCCTGCTGTGCGCCTTTATTAACCCCCGGCGGTTAATAAAGGCCCACAGCAAGGTCAGCGCCGACGAATTCTGCCGACCACCATGAGGGCGACCAGGGTGACTGCAAGCAGCAGTGTCGTATTTGCTGCGGCAAGAAATACCTGGCCACGGTCGGTGAGTCCGAAGATGCTGACCGGCAAGGTCTTCCATGTCGCCGGGTAGACCATGACCGTTGCGCCCAGCTCACCCATCGACAGTGCGATGGAAAGCCCGGCGGCCGCACCCAACGCTGGGAGCAGCAGCGGTAGCGTTACCCGTGTCAGCACCCGCACCGGGCCGGCGCCGAGTGATTCGGCAGCTTGACGGTAGGCGGGATCGAGCCGTTCGAGCGCGGCCGATACGGAACTGAAGGCAAAGGCGAGCACCAAAACCGTGTGAGCGAGAATCACGATCCACTTGGTGCCGCCGAGCAGTAGCGGGCGCTCGTTGAAAGTGATGAGCAGACCCAAGCCGATCGCGACCGACGGAACCGCAATCGGTAAATGGAATACGGCATCGGTGATGCGCCGCAGCCACATCGGTGCCTCACGCGAGGCCAGCGCGGCCCACGTTCCGACGATCAAAGCCAATGCCCCCGCGATGAATGCAGTCTGCAAACTGACGATCAGGCTGGCGAAGTTCTCGTCGGACAGCGCCGTGGAGAAGTTCTTGCCGCCGAGATTCGACGGGAGTGGACCGGTCCACGATCCGGCCAAGGCAGCCGCGACGACGGTGGCGATGGGCGCGACGAAAACCACCGCTACGACCAGGGTGAAGAATCCGAGTACGAGGGCCCTAGAGCTTCGTGTCCACAGCAGCACGGCTGCCTCCCATCAATCTGTTGAAGGTGAATCGGTAGAGGCAGTACAGGCCGAGTGAGAGTGCGACCTGGACCGTCGCGATCACTGCTGCGCCGGGCAAGTCGAAGGTGACAATGCCGCGGGTGTAGATGAGGACCGGCAGAGTTACGACGTCTTTAGCCCCGGTGAAGAGCACGATGCCGAATTCATTCAGCGTCATCAGAAGCACGAGCGATCCACCGGCCAGGAGGGCCGGCCACGCTTCCGGCATCACCACCTGTCGCAGAACTCGGACGGGTGACGCGCCGAGACTGGCTGCCACGTCGAGTTGTTCACGCGGAATCTGGGTGAACGCTGCCAATAGCGGACGCACGACAAAGGGTGTGAAGAAAGTGATTTCGGCCGCGATCACACCGAACGGAGTGTTGAGGAAATTCAGTGGGCCGCTCGCATCGCCGGTGATGCGGACGATCAAGGCGTTGACGGCGCCGGCTGTCCCGTACAGGAACGTGAACGCCAGCGTGATCAGGAAAGACGGCAGGGCGAGCACCGTGTCGATCAATCGCCCCACCACCTTGGATCCGGCGAACGGAACGAAGGCAAGCACCAAGGCGAGGAAGGTTCCCAGGATCAGGCAACCCAGGGTCGACGCCACGGCGATTTGGATGGTCCGCCAGAGCGCGGTTCTGAACAGTTCCGAACCGAGCACCGAAGACCACGTGGACAACCCGGTGCCATCTGCGGTGCTCAGAGATTCCGTGAGGACACGTGCGGTGGGATAGACAGCAAACACGAGGACAAGAAGCAGTGGTGGCAGCGTCCAGCCGATCCGGCGCCACGGGATCGGGTCTTTGTGCTGGGGCGCAGCGGTTTCGGGGCGTTCCAGGGTTGTCGTCATGGGTGGCGATCCGCCGGAACCAGGACACTGCCGTCCGTGGGCAGGACGACGCCCACTTCGGTGTCGACCGGTCGTTCGTCGTGCCCTGGAACATCCGCGTCGACGCGGACGTCGTCGAGGCCACGTACAGCCAGCGTCAGACGCGTCGTGGAACCGCGCCAGACGCTCGAGACGATGCGCGCCGGGAATGATCCTCGTGCGCCGACACCGGTTACGGCTACCGCGTGTGGACGAACACACAGGTAGGCGTCCATGTCGGACTCCCATTCGATGTGCCCGATCTCGGGCTGCGGGGCGTGAGCAGTGAACGGCGTGCCACCGATCGAGACCAGCGCGGAGGTGCCGATGACGCGTGTGACGGTGCAGGGCAGCAGGTTGGCACCCCCGAGGAACGCCGCGGTGAAGCTGGACGGCGGACGTTTCCACAAGGCCTCAGCGGTGTCGATGTCCGCGAGTCTGGCGTTGCGCATCACTGCGATTCGGTCTGCCAGCGCCAGGGCTTCACTCTGATCGTGCGTCACATAGAGCATGGCTGTGTCAGGTAGTGCTGCGCGCAGTCTCGCCAGTTCGCCGAGCATGCTCTCGCGAAGTTGAGCATCCAGGGCGGCCAGTGGTTCGTCGAGGAGGAGTACTCCAGGGCGAATTGCCAACGCTCGGGCAATGGCGATTCGCTGCTGTTGACCGCCGGAAAGTTCACGGGGAAGCCGCTTTCCGTACGCCGACATCCCGACCATGTCGAGGGCTTCGGCCACGCGAGGGCCGATCTCCGACCGCGGCACGCGATGGGCTCGGAGTCCGAAGGCTACGTTTTCGGATACTCGCATGTGCGGGAAGAGAGCGTACGACTGAACGACGACGCCGATACCGCGTTGTGCGGGAGGCAGATTGGTGATGTCTCGGGTGCCGAGCTTGACGGAACCGGACGTGGGGCGGACAAATCCCGCGAGGGCCTTCAGAGCGGTCGACTTGCCGGATCCACTGGGCCCCAGCAGTGCCACAGTTTCACCCGGCGCCACTCGTAGATTGAAATCGACGAGTGCATGGGTTGCGGTCTTCCCGCGGCCGTAGGCGACGTTGACGCGATCGAAGGTGATGGCCGGAGCAGAATGTTCGATCGCTCCGTGAACACCGACGGTCTCGGGGAGCGTCCGCCCCAGTCTGGTTCTTGCCATGATCAGCTCCCGGTGGCTTTCTGGTAAGCGGCGATGTCGGCGTCGAGCGAGCTGAGGACGTCGTTCCAGTTCGGGGTCCACACGTTGACGCCCTGCAGAACTCCGGAAGGCGTGTTCTTGTCGGTGGATTCACCGGCAGCGCTTCGGACGTCCTCGCGGACTGATACGCCGAGTGCATCGGTGGCGACGGTCTTCTGGGATTCTTCGGAGAGCAGGAACTCCATCAACTTCTTGGCTTGTTCGCTGCTCGGTGCGCTCTTGGCGAGGCCCATCACGTAGGGCAGTGCAATGGTGGTGCGAGTGCCGTCGGCTCCAGTGGGGAAGAAGATGTCGAACTTCGATCCGTCGTCGGCGATGGAGGCGAGGTTCATCTGGACGTCACCGTTGGCGACCAGCAGCTCTCCGTTACTGACCTTGGGCTGGAGCTTTCCGGTGGAGGACGACGGCCCGACATTGTTGGCCTGGAGCTTTCCGAGGTAGTCGAGTGCTCCTTCCTTACCCATCAGGTGCTGGAGCAGCAAGAGCACCGCGGTACCGTCGCCGGCCTGGCCGGGCGTGGAGTACTGCAACTTGCCCTTGAACTGGTCAGTGAGCAGATCGTCCCAAGATTGTGGGGCGGGTGATGCAGTCGGATTGGCGATGAACGAGAGGTAATTCTCGACGACGGGTACGTACTTGCCGGCGTCATCCTTCTCGTCGGTAGGAACGGCGGAGGTGTCGATTCCGCTGGGCTCGAGCAGACCTTGGGCGTCGGCCTTCTGGATGAACGGGGGCAGCGTGATGATCACGTCTGCCTGTGGGTTGGACTGCTCCTTTTCGACGCGGGAGACGACCTCGCCGGATCCGGCTTCCACGAGGTTGACGGCGATACCGGTCTGCGCGGTGAAGGCGTCGAATCTTCCCTTGTACCAACCGGACAGGCCGTCGGCGCTGTATACGGTGACGGTCTCGGTGTCTGATCCGGCAGCAGTGCCGGTGCCACCGCAGGCAGTGGTGAACGAAAGGACGGACACGGCGAGAGCGGCCGCAGCGATGCTCGGGCGTAGACGCATGACGATTCCTTTTTCGGAGGTGAGATCAGGAGTGGGTGAGGAGTTCGGCGAACTCCGTCACTGACGGGACGATGTGGGTGGCTCCGGCGTCGCGAAGCTGTTGCTCGTCGTGTGCGCCGGTCAGAGTTCCGGCGACGATGGATGCGCCGGAACGAATGCCGCTGAGCACGTCGTTGGACGTGTCGCCGAGTACGGCGATCTGGTGGACGTCGTCGATCGAAAGTTTGAGCAGGGCAGTCAGAATCAGGTCGGGGTACGGTCGACCGCGACCGGCCTCGGCGGGGGAGAGGGTGAGATCGGCGAGGGTTTTCCAGCCGAGCGCGACGAGGAGTTTGTCCTGGGTCGATCGGCTGAACCCGGTGGTCAAGGCAACTTTGATGCCGGCCTCGCGCAAAGTGGTGATGGCTTTCTCGGCGCCGGGGATCGGCTCGGCCAGGCCCTGGTCGATGAGGGAGTCGTACGTGGTTTCGAAGGCGGCGTTCGCGGCCTGGGCGCGGTCTTCGTCACCGAAGATCGCCCGGAACACGACGATCTTCGACTGGCCCATCGTGTCGAGGACGTACTGGCGAGCGGCGTCGGCTTCCGGGCCTTCGGCGGGCAGTCCGCCGGCTTCAGCGGCGGCAGCGAAGGCGCGAAGAACCAGTCCGTCGTCGGCGACGGTGGTGCCGGCCATGTCGAGAACGGCAAGGGTGATCGGAGACATGAGAAGTCTTTCTTGTCGGAGAGATTCAGAGACCGAGCTGGTCGGCGGTTTGTTCCGCCAGTGCCGGGCCGAGCGTCATACCGCGGCCACCGGGGCCGGCAACCACCCAGACGTTGTCGGCGGCTTGGGCGCGGTGTACAAGTTGTGAGGGGTCGATGCACTGGCTGTAGACGCCCGCCCAACGCTTGACGATTGGCGGAAGATCGCGTCCCAGAAGTGTTTCCACGACTCCGGACAGATGGCGATAGGGCGCCTCGTCGACATCGAAGTCGAAGGGTTCCTCGTATTCGTGGGTGTCGCCGATGGTCAGCCCGCCGTGCAAGCGCTGCACGCACAGGAGTTGCATGCGGTGTTCCTCGGCAGTCGGTTCCTGCGGCTGCACTTTGCGGAGGTGATCGAGGGCAGATCCGGCGAAACCCGGGTAGTAGCGGAAGCTGTCACCGTCAGCGATTGCGGTGGTGAGCTTTTCGCCGAGTGGGGCGCTCTGCATCATCTGCAGGCGCACACGGCGCAACGGGAGATCGCCGGCGAGATCGCGAGCCAATCCGCCGAGTGTTGCTCCGGGGCAGACGATCACGAGATCGGCGTCGAAGCTGCGACCGTGGTCGTCGCGGATGTGTGCGCCGGAGCTGGTCGTCGTGATCTCGCGGGCCTCCGTTCCGGCGTGGTAGGTGTAACGGCCGGTGGATTCGAGGTAAGAACGGATGGCGGGGAGCGCTTGCCGTGACTCGACTGCGGCGTCCAGCGTGCAGTGCAGTCCGCCGAGAAACTTGCCCCGGAGCGCGGGGTTGACGACGCGAACGGCGTCGGGATCCAGGAGCGCGAACCCTCTGGTGTCAGCGTCCGGCCGAGAGAACGCTTCCTGCGCGACCGCGACCTCCTCCTCGGTGCGCATGAGGGTGATGGAGCCGGCTGGGCGGTATCCGACGCCGGGGACACGGGCGGCAAGGTCTGCCCACAGTTCGCGCGAGCGCAGCGCAGCTTCGAGTTCGTGCGGGGCTCGCCCGGATACCCAGACGAGGCCGAAGTTCCGTACCGTGGCACCGCGGGCTTCGGGCTCACGTTCGAGATGGATGACGTCGTGTCCCCGACGGATTGCCTCGTCGGCGTGCGCCGTTCCGAGGATCCCTCCGCCCACAATCAAAATTCGCATGTAGAAATAGTGACGTTTGGTCTAGACCAATAGGGGGAATCGAGACGAACTCCAGGTTAACAATTGGTATAGACCGAATTCTTGTACGCTTGCGCCATGAATCAGCAGACGTCCACCGGGCCGGGGACCTCGAGCGTCGTGATCGAACCGGAGTTGAAGTACTACAGGGTGCGCACCGAGATCGAGACAATTCTCAGTGGGCTCGAGGAGGGCGACGCAGTCCCGTCCGAGCGGGAATTGGCGGCACGGTTCACTGTCGCTCGCGAGACGGTCCGTCAAGCGCTTCGTGATCTGCTTGTCGAAGGACGGATCGAGCGGCGGGGGCGGGGCACTGTCGTCGCGAGTCCGAAGTTGGTTCAGCCGCTCTCGATTCGTTCTTATACCGAAGGCGCACTGAGTGCTGGGCGAGTGCCCAGTCGTAAGATTGTGACGTTCGAACGAATGTCGGCCGACGACGGTCTCGCCACGGAGTTGGGTATCGAGGTGGGCGACAGCGTCGTTCATCTCGAGCGTGTCCTCTTCGCCGACGGCGAGAAGATCGGACTCGAATCAACGTTCCTGCCGGACAGCAGGTTCGGTGAGATGCTCGACGCTTTCGATGCGACGACGTCCCTGTACGCGGCTATCCGTTCCATCGGCGTGGTCTTTGCCTCCGCAACCGAACGGATCGAGACGGTGCTCGCTTCACCGCGGGAGGCAACGCTCGTCGAGTCCACCACCTCGATGCCGATGCTTCTATTGCACCGGACGTCTGTCGACCCGGATGGTGTGCCGATCGAGCGGGTTCGCTCGCTCTACCGCGGCGACCGCATTGCTTTCTTGACGACGTTGCGGGAGTGATTGCGGTGGGCGATGCAGGCGACATCACACTCGCGAGTTATGAGGCCGGTGCGAATCTGTATGCAGCTAGACCGTATGTCATGGGGGAGGCGATGGTCCGGTACCTCGCCCAGATCGCCAAGCTGGTGGACGGAGGGACGATTCTGGAACTCGGCAGTGGTCCCGGCCGTGATGCCGAGTACCTCGAATCTCTCGGAGTATCGGTGGCGCGCACTGACGGCGCACTCGCCTTCGTGGAAATGATGAGGGCAGAGGGTTTTACAGCTGAGGTTCTCGACATGCGAACTGGGCAGTTCAACGGAACGTACGATGCCGTGGTGGCAAATGCAGTCCTGCTTCATTTGCGACGCGACGAGTTCGAATTCGTCGCGAGAAAGTCGCGAGGTGTAGTCGGGGCAGAGGGAATTTTTGCGTTCACGGTCAAGAGGGGCGACGGAACCAGTTGGAGCAAAGCGAAATTGGGGTTGCCGCGCCACTTCACATTTTGGCAGGAGGACCAACTTCGTCAGGTGCTCGGCAGAAGCGGGTGGGAAACTTTGTCAATCGACGCCGTGGTCGGTCCCACTGCCGATTGGTTGCATGTCATTGCACGGGCGAACTGACAATCAGGCAACGGCTCCGGTCACGCGTGTGAGGCGAACATGTCCACGAGCCCCTGGGGTGCGTTCTCGCCGAAGCACATGTCCAGTCCATCAGCGGACTGTTGTGCCGCCGCGGCGCTGCGTGGGAAGAGTCGCTCTTCGTAGACAGCTAGCCCTTCCTCCGTGCTGCTGTGCGAAGCGATCGCCTGGCCGAGTTCCGCGCCGTCGAGCATTGCCAGGTTCGCACCCTCTCCGGCAAACGGCGACATGACGTGTGCCGCGTCCCCGAGCAGAGTGACCCCGGGAGTACGGCTCCAACTGTGGCCGATGGGAAGGGCATGGATGGGGCGAGGGGTCAGCGAGCTGTCGGCTTCGACGATCAGTGAACGCAGTGACTCGTCCCAGTCCGAGAAGTGTTCCAGCAGAACCTTCTTCGCGATGTGATCGTCGGAGAAGTCGACACTCGCTGCCCAGCTCTCGGGAACTCGCAGGGCGGCATAGATGTGCAGACTGTTGTCGGTCTCACGGTGGGCAAGGAAGCCCTTGTCGGCACTGAGTGCGAACATCATTCCGCCGCCGACGGTTTCAGCGGCATCCACGTGCTGGTTGTCGGCGGCGTCGAGGTCGAACTCCACGAAAGATATTCCGGTGTACGCAGGAGTGTCGTTTGAAACCAATGGACGGATTTTCGACCACGCACCGTCGGCGCCGACCAGGAGATCGGTGGTGAAGTGGGTTCCATCCGCGAGGTGAACTTCGTGTCGACCATCCGGCAACGGATGAGCACTGCGGACCTTGGCTCCCCATTGGATTGTTTCCTTCGGAATTGAGCTGAGCAGTAGGTCACGCAGCTGGCCGCGGTCGATTTCCGGGCGGTCGCCGTCTCCGGTGTCCTGCTCGCTCAGGTGCACGACGGCATTTCGATCGAGGACGCGTGTCTCTTCCCCGCCTTGATGAACGAGGGCGCGGAACTCCTCATAGAGGCCGGCGGCACGAAGCGCGATCTGACCCGAGTCTTCGTGGATGTCGAGCATCCCGCCTTGAGTTCTGGCTGTCGGTCCGGATTCGAGATCGAATACCGCCGAATCGATTCCGCGGAGATGGAGGACTCGGGCGAGGGTGAGGCCACCGAGGCCGGCGCCGATGATTGCGATGGGGTACTGGTTCATGGTGGGTTCCTAAGAAGTGAGTGGGGTGTTCTCGATGCCCGTGATGAGCGTGCGGAATCCCCAGGAGAGGCGCGCCGAGGGTTCACCGGCAAGTAGAGCTGTTGCATGTCTTGCGACGAGTGGGTGCGTCTGCGGGTTTGCGTTCTGGATTGCGTCGGTCAGCGCGCTCCATTGGGCATCCGCGTCGGCGGAATTGTTCGGCGCCGAGTGTTCGGCAGCAGTGGACGTCGCGTACTGCAGTAGCAAGTCCACGCCCCACGCGGCTTGACCTGGAGGGACTTCGCCTTCGTCGAGCAATGCCAGCAGGCGCTCGAGCAGGCGTACGTAGTGAACTCCGCTGGGTCGGGAAACGAGTGCCGACTGGGCGAGACCGGGATGATCGAACAGCACGGCCGTGTACGAGGTCAACACCCGTTCAAGGCGAGCTTGCCAAGTGCCGGAGGAATTTTCGGCGAGGTCGACCACTCCGAGAAGTGTGTCCAGAACGGCGGCGTGCAATTCGGCGGTATTGCGCACGTACACGTACATCGATGCCGGCCCGGTGTCGAGTTCGAGGGCGAGTCGACGCATCGTCAATTTCTGCAAGCCCTCCGACCGCAAGATTTCCACCGCGGTACTGACGATGCCCTCGCGTGTCAGAGCGGGTTTGGCCGGACGATTGCGACGGCTCGACGGACTTGTTGGCTGAGTGGGCATGATTTCACCGTACACGAACATGTTCGTAACGAACATGTTCGTTGGATCACGCACTGAACGTCCACCGCTGTGCGGAGCCATATCGGGAGCGGTGGGTTACATGCCTGTACCGCCGGAGAGCATTGCGATCGTCAGTAGGATGCCACCCACAATCCCCACGAGCGGGCTGTCGCTGTCGAGAAGCCAGTCCTTCAACGATCCCATGAGTGCCTCTTTCGGGTTTCGATCTGTCGGCGGTCGAGCCTATCGACAGATCGAAACCCGAGATGTCACTTTCGTCCGAATTGTGGATCGGACCCGAGGTGATCAGCCGTAGACGTTGCCCGAGCTGATCAACTTGGTGATCGGCACCATCAAAGCACTGGTCAGGTCGGTCTCTCCGTCGATGTCGGTGTTGATGAAGACGACCAGGGTTGTGTCCTTCTCGGGCAAGTAGACCGAGACTGTCTTGTAGCCGGGCAGGCTTCCGTTGTGACCGATCCAGCCGCCGCTGTTGAACAAACCGAGTCCGTAGCCGGAGCTGTCGTCCCCTTCGCCCAGGGGCTCGGTGTGCAGGCGCTGCTTCTGAGTGTCGTCGGCGAGGAGATCGCCCTTGGCCAAGGCCGGAACCCAGATGCGCATGTCGTCCAACGACGAGATCATTGCGCCCGCGGCGCCTCCCCAAGACGGGTTCCAGTCCGTTGCTGCGGTCACGGATTCGTCGAGTGTTTGGTTGGTGTATCCCTGTGCGTGGGGGTTCGGGAACGCGTTGGTGGTGGGAAAGCTGGTGTGCTCCATTCCGAGTGGTGTGGTGATCTTGGTGTCGATGACGTCCGACAGTGTTGAGCCGGTGACCTTCTCGATGACCATGCCGAGCAGAAGGGTGTTGGTATTCGAGTAATCGACAGTGGTTCCTGGTCGAATTTGGAGTGGGAGGTCCTTGACGTATCCGAAGAGCTCTTCGGATGTGAATGATCGGCGAGGGTCGGAAAGAACATCCATGACAAACTGTTCGGACGTCGTGTAGGCCACGAGGCCGCTGCGCATCCCCGCCAGCTGGCGCAGGCTGATCGCATCGCCTTCCATGACGCCGTCGACGTACTGGGAGATCGGATCGTCGAGACCGATCTTTCCCTCGTCGACCAATTGCAGCAGGGCGGTGACGGTAAATGTTTTGGTGACGCTACCGATCCGGTGGTAGAAGTCGGTCTCCATCGGTGCCTTGGTTGCAGTGTCGGCGACTCCTGCAACCTTCACATAGTTGCCGTCTGGTCCCCAAATGCCCACCATCGCACCGGGAATCCCCGTCGAATTCACCGCAGCGTCGATGATCGAATCGAGCTGGCCGGTGATCGCAGAGTCCATGACCTTGTCAGTGGTGGATGTGGGATTGTCTGCGGATTTGTCCGTGCTGCAGCTGATTACAGCGCCGGCAACCATGGCGCTGCACAGGCCGACAAGCATGATGCGTCTTGCTCCGGTTTTCATGAGTCGAACTTTGCCTGTCCGAGGGCACTCACACATCGACCCCGGGTACGGCAGACGCAGTCCCCAGGTACCTCCTCAACCGGTACCGGGGGACTACGGAACCCTGGTCTGAACCCTTGACTTGGGTCAGAGCCCGCCGTCGAAGAACGCCGCCAGGGCCAGCGCGGGGTCTGCCGCGGTGCCCATATTTGCTACGCCGACAACGATCAATCCCAGCGTGAACAGTGCAGTGAGAAGACCTATCGACCCCGACATGAATCTCGTCCGTCGCTCGGATCGTGCCGTTCTCGCGAAGCGTGCCCACACGACCACAGTCACGGCCAGTGATATTGCTGCCGCGATCAGCGCGATCACCGCCATGGCCAAGTGATACCGCGCGAAGTCGCTGATCATCAGTTCGAGGGCGGGACTTTGCTGATTTCCGGTGCCCGTCGACTGAGCGAGCTGTTGTCGGACCTGCCCGACAGTTTCGGAGAGTGCCCCATCCGTCTGGGCCACGGGCAACATCGAGATCAGCGAGGAGAAGGGTGCAACGACACCTTGGATATTTGCCATCACGAGTACCGAGGAAAACATCGCGAGGAGCGTGACCAGCCCTCCCGCCGAGACGAATGCGAGTTTCTTTCCAGCCGTCAGAGGGCCGGCGTTCACGAACGACGCCTTGAGCATCCGGCCGAGTGCGAGCAGAACCGTCAGCAGGATTACCGCGATCACGGCCTTGGCCACGTGGTACCGCAGCCAGTAGTCGACAGCGGACTCCAAGCTCGGCGAGAAGGCTTGGACACCGGAACTCCAGTATTCGACGAACGCGGCGCGGACCGTCTCGACGAGTTCTCCCTGGTCTGCGTACCCATCACCCGGCCTACTCGTCAGCATGCCCGGGGCGAGAACGAAGGCAGCGGAGAAACCGGCGACCAACGCGATCAACGCGGCGATCTTGCGACCTGAGGACTGCGTCGAGCGCGACGGCCCCGCAGTGTTGTGCCGTGAAGAATTGTGCAGTGGGATTCCTCCAGCGTGATGAGCGATCATCTGGTCACCGTCCACAAAGTCATGTCACCGAGTGTAGAAATCGGTACACCGGACTTCATCGTTCGAGAGGATGATATTTCCGGCGACGGCGTCCGCCCGCCCTCGCCGCTGCCGTCGACATCCTCCTCAGCACTCGACGACATTGACGGCGAGCCCGCCTTCACTTGTTTCCTTGTAACGCACGGACATGTCGTTTCCGGTTTGGCGCATGGTTTCGATGACGGTATCGAGGCTCACCACATGCGTCCCGTCACCGAGGTATGCGAGCTGAGCTGCGGTGACTGCAGTCGAGGCGGCTACGGCATTTCGTTCGATGCAGGGGATTTGGACCAGGCCACCAACCGGATCGCAGGTCAGCCCCAGATGGTGTTCCATGGCAATCTCAGCTGCATTCTCGATTTGTCGTGGTGATCCGCCCATGACAGCGCACAAGCCGGCTGCCGCCATCGCGCAGGCAGCTCCGACCTCGCCTTGGCACCCCGCCTCCGCGCCCGAGATCGAGGCATTCGCCTTGATGATCGATCCGATTGCGGCAGCGGTGAGGAGAAAGGTTCGAACGTCGTGAACGCCGGCGCCCGTAGCGCGTATGTGGTGATAGAGCACCGCCGGCACGATGCCCGCAGCGCCGTTCGTCGGAGCCGTTACCACGCGGCCACCTGCTGCATTTTCTTCGTTGACCGCCATGGCGTAGACGGTCAGCCACTCGCGTGAGGAGGGGGCGCAGTTACGTTGTTCCAGTTGAATGTTCGCAGACCGTGCTCTTCGGCGAACTCCGAGACGCCCGGGCAATACACCTTCGGTCTGGGTGCCGCGTTCGATGCATGTGCGCATCGCGGACCAGATCGCGTCGATGCCGGTGAATGCCCGATCCTGGCCGTGCATCGCGATTTCGTCCGACAGTGCCAACTCGGCGATAGTTCCGGAGCCGCATTCCGCCAGTAGCTCTTTCGCGGTTCGATAGCGTGAGTTGATCGAATGCGCGCTTGCTTGCGTCGCCGTTCCGGCGCGCAGTACGAATCCGCCACCGATCGACAGATATGTACTCGTACAAACGATTTCGCGACCGCTGAAGGCGGTCAGTGTCATCGAGTTGGGGTGCCCGTGACGGCGAACGAGCGGCTCGAACACCATGTCCTCGTGAGTGAACACAACGTGCCCGAGTGAGCCGCCGACGAGCTTCACCGATCCGCCGTCCGAGAGCTCGGCCCAACGCCCGTGAACGTCGTTCGGCTCGCACGTTTCAGGATCCAACCCACGAAGTCCCGCGATCACCGCGTCGGGAGTGCAGTGCCCTATTCCGGTGGCGGCGAGAGAGCCGTGCAGATTGCAGCGAATTCGGTCGACCGACGCGGTCAAGCCGGCGGCGGAGAGCTCGCCGACAAAAGTGCGGGCGGCTCGCATCGGACCGACCGTGTGTGAACTGGAGGGCCCGATGCCGATGGAGAAGAATTCGAGCGCGGAAACATAGACGCCGGTGGTGCTCATTCGGCGCTCGTGACGGTAGTCGCTCCTGACTCGCGCTGGGCCGCAATCGTCAGGAGGTTGGAGCGCGAGTCCCCGGTGGCGGCTCGGATCACAGTGCGTGCCATTGCAATTGCTCCGTGCAGAACAGCTTCGTCGCCCGCTGCGGAGCGGGCATCAGCGGCAAACTCGATCGTGTGAGGAACTCCGGTAACGCCGCGTAACGCGATCATCGGGTGGATCGAGGGAACCACCTTCGACACGTTGCCCATGTCTGTCGAGCCGCCGGTCAGGGGAGTTCGGGCGGCCGCGGTGCGGCCCAGGCTCGCGATCTCCTCGTCCCAGATCGTCGCCAGCACGCGATGTTGAACAAGCTCCTCGTAGCGCGGTTCGGCGCGTTCGGTCGACCAGGAGCAGTCGCTGGCCACAGCTGCGCCCTCGAAGCAGGAGAGCATACGACGCTTGGCGTCCAACAGCACCTCGAGTTCTGCGGCCCGAACTTCCGCTCGCACCAACGTCGAGGCCGGAATGATGTTTGTTGCTTCGCCGCCGTGCTCGACATAGGCGTTGAGCCTGACGTCGGACGGAAGTTGTTGACGGAGAAGTCCGATGGCGACCAAGGCGATCGTGGCGGCGTCGCCTGCGTTGATGCCCTTGTGTGGCGCAGCGGCCGCGTGTGCGGCTCTTCCGGTGTAGGTCACGTCGAACCGGTCGACTGCCTGCGTTCCGGTGACGGTGCAGCTGACGTCTTCACCTGCAGCGCCGTGGACCATGATCGACATCGCCGCCCCCTCCCATGCGCCAAGTTCGAGCAGCAAGACTTTCCCGCCGCCATGTTCTTCGGCCGGCGTACCGAGAAGGACGACGGTCAGACCGTGTTCCTCCGCGACCTCTCCGAGCGCGATCGCTGCTCCCAGTCCGGCAGCGGCGATGACATTGTGTCCACACGCATGACCGATGTCGGGAAGGGCGTCGTACTCGGCGCAGACGACGACGCGGAAGGGGCCGGAGCCCCGCACCGCTTCGAATGCCGTCTCGAGGCCGTAGGCGGCGCGAGTAACCGTGAAGCCGGCTTCCTGTGCGGCGTCCGCCAAGAGGGCGGATGCCCGATGCTCTTCGAATGCCAGCTCTGGGTGAGCATGGATCGTGTGGCTGACATCGATGAGGCGTGATGCCCACTTCTCGATCGTGCTCGAAACCGTGTCTGTGAGGGTGAGGGTGAGGGTGTCAGCGATGGACATGGGTATTGCTTCCTTTCAACATCTTTGGTTCTCTGTGTCTTCGGATCGCGGTGTCTTCGGTTCTCAGCGTCTTCGGGTGCAGTTCTAGTGCCAGAGGCCCAGCGCGAACTCCGCGACGACCACGGAAAGTAGGTAAGAGGCGAGGATCGCGACGATTCCGACGGGCACGATCTTCCAGCCGATCGTCTTGAGCAAGGGAAGGTCCTTGCCGAGGCTGAGACCTGCGACAGTCAAGGTGAGGGTGCAGATCGAGAGAAAGTCGACAGTCCCGACGGTGCTCGAGACGAAATCACCGATGGGGGACCACGGTGTTGTCGCCAAGGCGCCGATGGTGATGATTGCGATCATCGCCGCGATCTTGCCGCGGGTCAGGCGGGCCACGCCGACGCCCAGGAGCAACAATCCGGTGAGGATCAAGTAACCGACGATGATCGATCGAGATACGCCACCCGCTGCGATCGAGGAGACGATGACCCCACCGACGAACAGAATCGGAACGATCGTGGTCAGCGGCACGGTGACGCTCGGCGCAACCGCTCGTGGGGCAGTGTCGGCTTTCCGTTCGCTGGTCGTCTTCGAGCGCTTGGTGAGTGCGCCATAGATTCGATCAGCAAGGGGGAGTGCGACATACATGCCGACATACACGCCGAGGAGGCCGGTGATGATGTTGGATGTGGCCGCCACGGCGAGTACCTGGTCGGCCATCTCGGGGTGCGCCGAAACGACGCTGGCGGCAGCGGCAGCCATCATCGAGCCGGATCCGACGCCGGCACCCATCGCCAATGCGAGGGGGTCGAAGATGTTGAAGGATGTAGCCAGTGACGCAATCAGGCTGATCAGCACGGCACCGAACAGAGTGCCGAAGACGTACATCGACAGGACTCCACGGTACTGGTCGGAATCGGGGCCGTAGCGTTCGCTGACCATCGCGAAGGAACCCTCGCGGTCGATGGAGAAGGTTGCTCCGACGGTGGCCGGCCCCATCCGAAGGAGTACCGCCAGCGGGAGTGCGAGAGCGATAGTGCCGAACAAGTGCCCCAATTCCTGCAGTAGCAGTGCGGGGCCCGCCTCGAACAACAATTGGATGTTCGGGCCGATGGTGAAAGACAACCTTGCACAAAGCAAGAGAACAGCCAGGCCCATGATTGCCGAGGCCGCAGCCTGAAGGTCGAGGCCGAGTGGTTTCCACTTCTGGCTCGAGACGACACCGCCGGCAATCAGTCCCCACACCATGGGCAGGATCGTGATGGCGGCAGCGCCGACGGGAATCACTGCGGGGCCGATCAGTTGCGCGCCTGCCGCAAGCCCGAGGAGCAAAGTCACCACGATCCACAGGCGTGGCGTCTGCATGGCGAAAACGACTTTTTGCGTCGCGTTTTGATCGCTGACTGGGGAATCGTCATGCGAGACAGGGAATGCTTCGGTCATGTCGGTGTCTTTCTCGAGGGGGCGAACGAACGCAAGAAGTAAGGGTTCTCGAGGCTCAGGATTTGGTGGACTATTGATGTGATGAAGTTAGGATCGACGCGTTTCGATCCTGTTTCGGTGCAGCATTCTTTTGAAAGTGAGGTCCTCGGTGCAGGATCAGATGCTCAAGGACGACGATCTTCGGCTGTTGAACGCACTGCAGATCAGGCCGCGAGCGTCGTGGTCCGAGCTTTCACGCGCGATCGGTTCCGACCCGGTCACCCTGACCAGGCGTTGGGAGCGTCTGCACTCGCAAGGAATAGCGTGGATCGCTGCGTACCGTGGTGGACCCATCGTGTCGGCGACCGCACTTCTCGAGATCGAATGCGCACCGGCACAGACCATGAGCGTTGCCGAACAGATCGCGCACGATCCCGAAGTTCTCACAGTCGATCTCACAACCGGCAATCGGGATCTGCTCGTCACGCTCACCTGCACTGACCTCGATCAATTGTCCAGGTACGTGTTGGAGCGAACACAATCCCTGCCGATGATCACCGCGATGCGAACTCAGATCGTGTCCTCGGCGAACTCCGACGCGAGGAACTGGCGTCTACGTGCTCTCGATGCGGAAGAAATTGCCGCGCTCGAGTCGGCCCCGGCGGGAAAGATTCGTGGTGTACGCGCCGGCGAAGAGGAACAGTCGCAGCTGTTCGACATTCTTTCTCGCGAACCACGTGTCACCGTCTCGGCACTCGCTGCGGCCCTCGGAGTCACGCCGGCTCGCGCTGGGGCGCTCCTTTCTCACGAGCTGTCGACGGGGCGACTGGTCGTCCGCACGGAGATTGCTCGGCCCTACTCCGGCTGGCCGGTCTACGCCTGGTACTTCTTACGTCTCGACGGGCGAAAGGAGGCAATTGCTCAGCGTCTTTCGCACCTGCGTGAGGCGAGGCTTGTTGCTTCTACGATCGGCAGCTACGACATCGCATTGGCGGTGTGGCTGCGCTCGATCGACGACGTGCAGCGTCTGGAAGGTTATCTCGCCGAGCAGTTTCCGGGCGTATCCGTGGTGGACCGGTCGATCGTCCTGCGTACGCCGCATCACCTGCATCGGACGATCGATGTGTCGGGTCGAAGCATGCCGAAGCACGGGTGATCCGCAACTCGTTCGCTCGGGTCGGGTGCTCTCCGACTAGTTGGGGATCGCCACGTCGACGATCAAGCCGAAGTGATCGGAACCTTCGATCTCGATCCGCTCGAGTGACTTCGCCTGTCCGCCCCGCAGAAGTACATGGTCGATGCCGACGATCGCGGGAAATTTCTTGTCCGCCGGATAGGTGCGCACGATGCCTACTCCCAATTGGTCTGCGGCATCGGAGTAGCCGACATCGAGGAGGTCACGGAATTGCTTGTGCGTGAATGTGGTGTTGAAGTCGCCACTGACGATGACGGTTTCCTCGGCGGCAGCAGCGTCGAGCGCGTTTCGCAAAGTGCTCAGCTCGGCAGTCCACACGTCGGGCGGGGTCACGTACGCCGGTCCGGGGTGAACCGCCAGAAGGGTGAACGGAGTCGAGAAGCCGACTTCGGCAACAAGATTGGTCGGTCCGAATCCGTTCAATTCCCGAGTTTCCGTCAGCGGATAACGGCTGTAAATACCGGCGCCACCCCCGCCGGCCTCGTCCGGTACCAAGTAGTGATGCGGCAGCAGTTGCTCGAGTCCTTGATCTCTGAGAGAGCCTTCGAGTGATGTGGTCAGTTCCTGAACCGTCAGGACGTCGACTGCCTTCTCGCGCACCGTCGCAGTCAAACTGGCGGGATCTGCCTGCCCGAAGAGAAGGTTTGCTTGCATTACGCGCAGAGTCGGCCCGTCGATTTCGGAACTGTTTGCCACATACAGTGGACTGATCACCGACGCGCCCACCGCAATCAGTACCACCGAGATCGCCAGCAGGATCCAGCGGCGAAAGATCAGGCATATCAGGGACGCTGCGAGTGTGACCGCAAGCAGTATCGGGACGAAGGAGGCCACGGCGATCAACGGGTTGATCGGCTTGGTGGAGTACAACGCGATCAGCGAGACAACGCCGACGGCGATACCGCCCACGCCGGCGACCTGAGCGATACGGCGTGCCGGAACATTGTCCGTCGTGAATCCCATACCAAACGGTACCCAATGCAGCCACGGCTCCCGACTGCCTGGCGTTTGTCAGTCGTCGGTTCGGGTGCGGAATGCGTTCACGGCGGCTTCGACGGTCGGGTAGAAGTGCGTCGAATCGAATCGATCCCCGACTCCGAATCGGATGAGTCGATCCTTGATCGGACCTTTCATCTCTGCGAATGCCAACCGAATTCCTTTGCCTTCGAGGAATGTATCCAGATCGACGAGTTCGTCGACTGCCGTTGTATCGAGTCCGGTGATCGGTTCGGCGGCTATAACCACCCAGTCGACCGGATCTGGCGCCTTGGCGACGACGGAGCGAACGTACTCGTCGAAGATCTCGCCGTTCGCGAAAAACAGTGGCGCGTCAAACCTCACCAACACCAGGCCGGGGATGCGATGCCCATCTGGATGGCGTTCGATGTCGTGGAATCCGGTGGGTTCGCCCGTCTCGACGAGTTCGGTTCGATGTGGCTGCCATACCTGCGCGATGACCGCTGCGAAGGACAGTCCGATCGCAACAAGGATGCCTTGTAGCACACCGACCAGGGCGACGCCCAGAAACGCCGCGACGGCGAGGCCGAATTCCACGGTGCTCATGCGCCACATGCGGACCATGCCGCCCACGTCGATCAGTGCACACGCGGCGACGATGACGACGGCGGCCAGTGTTGCATCGGGCAGATATGCCGTGAGTCCGGGAGCGACGAGGACGAACACCAGGACCGCGAGCGCCCCGACGACGCCGGCCAATTGTGTGTGCGCCCCACTCTGTTCGGCTACCGGAGTTCGTGACCCGCTCGCCGAGATCGGGAACCCGCCGAACAGCCCGCCGGCCACGTTCGCGACACCGATCGCCTTCATTTCGGTACTGCCGTTCACGTCCTCGCCGTGGCGGGCGGCGAAGGTGCGCGAGAGAACGCCGGTGTCGGCGAAGGCAATCAATGCGATACCGGCGGCGGGCCCGATCAGATGGCCGACGTCCTGCCACGTGACTCCACCGACGGAAGGGAGGGGGAGTCCTTCCGGCAGTGCGCCGACCATGCCGATGTCATCGGTGAGACCGGCGGCAGCGGACAAGACTATGGCCGCGACAACGGCCACCAGAACGCCGGGAACAACAGGTACCCAGAGCCGGAAGGCGACTATGACGACTAGCGAACCGACACCGATGGCGGCAGCGAGGGGGTCGACGTCGCCACCCACCAGGGCCTTTGAGATCCCGCCGATTTCACCGAGTAGACCGGACGCGTCGACGGAGAATCCGAGCAGCTTGGGAATCTGACCAACTACGACGACGAGTGCAATGGCGTTGAGGTAGCCGAGGCGGATCGGTTTCGAGAGGAGTTCGGTCACGAAGCCGAGACGAAGGAATCCGCCGATCACGAGGATGAGTCCGACAAGAATGGCGAGAACACCGGCTAGTGCAAGCGCATTCTCCGAATCGCCGACCACTGCCAGCGGTATGACCGCGGCGGCAATCAGCGGCGCCAGTGACGAATCAGGTCCGAGTACAAGGATTTTCGAGGGCCCGACTACCGCGTACGCGAGCAAAGGCACGATGGTGGCGTACAGCCCGGCGTACGCAGGCAACCCGGCGGCCTCGGCGTAGCCCATGCCTGCCGGGATGAGCAGGGCAGTCAAGACGAGTCCGGCAGTGACGTCTGTTCGCAACCACTCGCGGCGATACCCACGGGCAGTCGCGACGCCCGGTAGCCGACCTAGACTCTCCGCCCACATCATCGTTTGATTGTCCTCCCTCAGTGGAGCGAACGGGCGCGCTCGGGGGCAACCGCGGTGGTCGCAGGGAGGGGCGCAGGTGCCTGTGCGAGGCGGCGGCGTCGAATTGCCTTGTCCAACTCGACGACAACCGGGATGATCAGCGACCAACCCAGGCAGGCGAGCCACTGGGCGCCGGTCAGTGAGGTTGTCATGAGGAGGTCCTGGAGGACGCCCGCCTCGACGGCGAATACGGTCACGACCGTGGGGATCGTCAAGATCTTGATGGCACCGAGAACCGGTGGAACCACGCCGGACTCGGGATCACGCCGCATGGTAAGCCCCGCGAGAATCGAACCGAGAGAGAGCACTACGAATGCTGTGGTCATGGGAACATTCGCATCGGAAGTACTCATTTCACCGGGTGCGAGAAGCATCGCCGCGAGTGTCACGGCAAATTGCAGGACACCGTACGCGAGCCACTGAGCGACTGCGCTTCGATGTGCGATCGGCATCTTGGGATCGCGCGGAGGCTTGTTCATCAGATCCGGTGGCGGCGGGTCGAGCATGATCACGGCGACGGGGAACAGTGTGATGAAGAAGTGCTGGAACAGCACCATCAGTGGCGTCAGTGCCACACCCTCGTTGATGTTGAAGATGCTCGCAGCGAGGAAGAGGAGAACCAAGGAGAAGAGTTTCGACATCTGGTAGCGGATGTACGAGACGATTTTTCCGTAGATGTTGCGGCCCAAAGTGATCGCGGTGATGAGGGTGCCGAAGTTGTCGTCGGTGAGCACCATCTTGCCCGCCTGTTTGGTCACCTCACTGCCCGAGCCCATGGCGACGCCGATGTCTGCCTTCTTCAACGCGGCGGCGTCGTTGACCGCGTCTCCGGTCATCGCGACGACGGCGCCACCGCTCTGCATGACATCGACCAAGCGAAGTTTGTCCTGCGGAGTGACGCGGCCGAACACGTGCAGGTTCGGCAACGCGGTCGACAGTTCTTCATCGGTCATCACTTGCAACTCGCCGCCGCCCACCGAGCCCGGGCCGAGTCCGAGTTCGGCACCGATCGCTGCGGCGGTGATGGCATGGTCGCCGGTGATCATGCGGACCTCGATGCCGGCCCGGTGTGCGGTTCGCACCGAATCGACCGCCTCCGGACGCAGCGGGTCGATGATGCCTGCCATACCGACAAACGTCAGGTCCTCGACAAAGGACATGGGGTCGGCCACGACAGCGTCTTCCCGTCCGTCGAGGCGTCTGACCGCGAATGCCAGCACCCGAAGACCCTTTTCGGACATGGACTGATTTGCTGCCGTGAGTTCGTCTCGGACTTCCTCGATCGGGACCTGCCGACGGCCGGGGAGAAAGGCCGAAGAACACCGAGCGAGGACGACATCGGGTCCGCCTTTGACCAATCCGACGAACTGACTTACGCCGTCGACTTCGAGGTGGTGGTACGTGGCCATGAACTTGTACGCGGAATCGAACGGAACCGTCGCCACCCGCGGGTAGGTCCGTCTGGTGAGTGGGGCGTCGGCACCGATCTTTGCCGCGAGCACCACGAGCGCGGCCTCGGTCGGGTCGCCGACAACTTCCCCGGAATCGGAAACCGTTGCATCGCTGTCGAGACACAGTCCGTATGCGAGAAGGGTGAAGTCGGGTGGTGCCTCGCCGGCAACCTGCGTGATCCTTCCCGCTTTGGCGTAGCCTTCGCCGTCGACCGTGTACCAACGGCCGTGGACGTACAGCGATCGGACGGTCATCTGGTTCATTGTCAGCGTGCCGGTCTTGTCCGAGTTGATTGCACTGGTCGCGCCGAGTGTTTCGACGTCGGTCAGGTTCTTCACGACGGCCTTGGCGTCGGCCAGTTGACGGGCACCGTAGGCCAGCATCGCCTGGACGAATGTTGGCAGGCCGGTCGGAATCGCGGACACTCCCATTGCGATACCAAGGAGCAGAAGCGTAGTCAGGTCCTGCCCACGAAGGAGCCCGATGACGACGATGACGATCACTGCCGTCCACGCGATGATTCCGAGAAGTTTGGTGAGAGAGTCCAATTCACGTTGAAGTGGCGACTTGCCAGGGGCGACCGCCGACAACATCGACGCGATCTGGCCTATCTGCGTCTGCATCCCGGTCTCGGTGACCACCATGGTCGCCGTGCCGCGGGTGACCGAGGTGTTCTGGAAGACCAGATTGCTGCGGTCTCCGAGCGGAATATCCTCGTTGTTCAGCGTATTCGGGTCCTTCGGTATCGGCGCGCTTTCCCCGGTCAATGCGGCTTCCTGCGTCTCCAGGGTGGTGGTGGCGAGCAACCGTCCGTCGGCAGCGATGATGTCTCCTGCCTCGACTTGGACGATGTCACCCGGCACCAGTTCGGTAGCGTCGAGTTGTATCAGGTTCCCGTCACGAATGACCCGTGCTTGGGGCGTCTGCATCTTGGCGAGGGCGTCGACGCTCGCCCGTGCCTTCAACTCCTGTCGAGTTCCGAGGACGATGTTGAGCACGACGAGCACCGCCACCACGATTGCTGTCGGCACTTCACCGATGGCGATGCTGACCGCGGCCACGGCGACGAGCATCAAGTTCATCGGATCTTTCAGCTGCAACAGCGCGATCGACCACGTCGACGGCGGTGGCGTCGAGGTGATTTCGTTCGACCCGTAGCGTCGTCGCCGTTGGTCGGCCTCATCCGACTGCAGTCCGCGCTCCGGGTCCGACTGCAGTACGGACACGACTGATTCGCCACTCTGCGCATGCCACGGCGTGGGGCTCATGACCGCACATCCTTTCCTTGGCGATCGTCAATACCGGGTCGGAATCCAGTGCAGCGGTTGTTTGGGCGTCTGGTAGCCGTGAGCCTTCTGCCGTTTCGGCAGGGTGATGTCCGTGGATTGCACGGGCTCGTAGGGGATCTGACTCAGAATGTGGCTGATGATGTTGAGTCGTCCGCGTTTCTTGTCATTGTTGTTTGCGACATACCATGGCGCCCAGCCGGTGTCGGTGAAGCGAAACATCTCGTCGCGGGCACGCGAGTAGTCGTACCAATGACTGAACGACTTCAGATCGAGATTCGACAGCTTCCAGATCTTTCGAGGGTCGTCGATCCGGCTCTGCAGACGTAAGAGCTGCTGTTCTTCGCTGACCTCGAGCCAGTACTTGAGCAGAATGACTCCCGATTCGACGATCGCGCGTTCGACGGTCGGAATGAGCTGGAGAAATTGATGTGCTTGTTCTTCGGTGCAAAAGCCCATTACTCGTTCTACACCGGCACGGTTGTACCAACTTCGGTCGAAGATGACGATCTCACCGGCAGCCGGAAGATGCGGGACGTAGCGTTGGACATACATCTGCGAATGCTCTCGCTCGGTCGGGGCGGGTAACGCAACGACCCGGAACACTCGCGGACTCACTCGCTCGGTGATGGCTTTGATGACACCGCCCTTCCCCGCGGTATCTCGACCTTCGAATACGATGCAGACCTTGGCTCCAGACGATTTGACCCACTCCTGCAAAGCCACGAGTTCGCCGTGCAACGGCTTGAGTTTGCGGCGGTACACCTTGTTCTTCATCGGCTTTTCTGCCACGGGCGGCGCGTCGTCGGTAAGGGTCGACGGGGTGTCGTCGTGAAGAATCCGAGCGTTCTTTCCCACTTCCACTCCCTGGCATCATGAGCGCAACGCGAGCGCGCGGGGAACCGTCCGCCCTTATGTGTATGCCCCATATTCGGTGAACCTATTCTCTTCGCAATCGAGACCCGAATCGTGTTGTTTTCGAACCCTTTCCGAGTCTTGACGTGCTCGGCTGGACGGACGACCATTAATGGATGACTGGCGACGAAGAGTTGCTACACGTCGAGCGGGTGATCACTCGCCTGATTTCCCGCTATCCCGCCGTTCCTCCACCGGAGATCGAAAACAGAGTGCGAACAATTCACCAGCGTTTTGCGGGATGTCGGATCCGCGACTTCGTGCCTCTTCTGGTCGAAAAAGCGGCCAGACAAGAGATCTCGGATCGGAGAATCGTGATTCCGATAATGGATGAGCGGTCGGCGAGTCTGAACTCTCTCGAACTGTAGCCGGAACGGGGATCGTCGGCGCATACTGAAATGACCTTGGACCAGGGAGTTCTGGCCGAATGCAGGAGCTCAGGCGCGGAACGTCAGCCTCCCGAACTCCTGATGTGTAAAACCGAGTACAGGGAGCGTTGACATGGAAGGCTTCTGGGAATTCTTCTGGTGCATCTTCGTCTGCTTTGCCTTTGTGGCGTACTTGAGCGTGTTGTTCTCGATCATCACCGACTTGTTCCGTGATCACGAGACTTCGGGCTGGGCCAAGGCGTTGTGGATGATATTCCTCTTCGTCATTCCATTCCTGTCCGCGATGATCTACGTGGTCGTCAAGAATGACGGAATGACGAGGCGGTCGATGGAAGCCGCTCAACAGCACATACACGCGCAGAGTGATTACATTCGAAAGGTCGCCGGGAAATCGCCGACTCAGCAGATCGCCGACGCCAGAGAGCTTCTCGACTCAGGCGCGATCAACGAAGAGGAATTCCAGGCCATCAAGGCAAAGGCGCTGGCGTAGTTTTCGTATCTTCTGCCCCGGGCCTGGCGTCGTCGGTTCCGCCGTCGTCAGGCCCGGCGTCCTGCGCGGCGGCGCGTGCGGGACGAACCAATACTTCCAGTGCGACGAGAGCAACGAGCGCAATGACGACGATCCAACCAACGACCAATCCGGTGGGGTAGCGCCAGAAGAGCAGCAACAGGGCGGCGATGCCGATGATGGCACAGCGCAGTGGGACACGAAGCTGATTGGCCCACCGCTCCACCTGATTCGGCGTTCGGCCGCTTGCAGAATGCCGGACGAAGTCCAACGCCTGCCCGTAGCCTCGACGAACGGCGATCGCCGACGACGACCCACCGATCAGGTAGGCGCCGAGCCCCACCACCACACCGAGGACCGCAACCGCGCGAAGGCTCGTCCGAAGCGGAACCAGAACTGTGTCGATGACAGCGGTGGCGGCGTCTGGCGAGAGGATATCGGTAGGGACACTGTCGAGGTAGATTGCACGTCCGATCAGAATTCCGATCGCAAGAACAAGCATTCCCAACGCAATCGACAGACCGACCAGGGACAGCGTACGAAGCCTGCGACCGGTTGGCGCAACGGCGACAGCGGCTGCTGCGCAAGCGATTCCCAACCACGGCAGCACCGCCGAGACCTTGTCGAGTGCCGAGACGGCTCGCTGCGCCTTCACCAGCTCGGGGGACTGGAAGAGAACAAACTCCTTGTCCACGGACGGGATTTTGTCTGCGAAAGCGAAGCCGCGGTCGGTCAGCGCCGTTTTCACCCGGTCGATGATCGTGCTCAGTGAAATGCTGACCGTTCCGCTCTGGTCGACCTCGACCGAGTCGGGTCCGTAGTTTCCGGTCATGACGGCGACGAGGGAGTTGTGCGCCGCTCGGTTCGCCTGAATCCAAAGGTCTTCGAACTGCTGCGTCCGAACGAGCGAGGCCACTGTGTCGTGGACGAAACTCTTCGCCTGGCCGGCGATCACCGGTGCCAAACCCACCAACGCCTGGTCCACGCGAGGCGCGTTGGCTTCGAGATTCGACACGTCCGTCAATGCTGTGAGTGCCTCGGTGGTGAGCCCTTCGACGTCGACGCGATCGAAGATCTCGTCCGTGACTTGATTCGTGATCTCCGCTTGCACGGCTGGATTCTCACCCAGTGGCGCTACCGTGCTGACGTAGCGGTCCGTGTCGAGGATCTGACTACGTACGAAGCGGGTGGTTACCGACAAGACTGCGAGCAGTGCGACCAGCACCAGCAGGATTGTCACCGCCGTCCACCGCAGCCCATGTCGAGGTGGTCGGGAGACTTTCTCGACGGTCGTTTCGCGGGCGCTGGGAGTCTGCTCGCGAAGTGTTGCTACCTCTTCGCGCAACCGGGCTAGTTCGGCACGTTCGTCCTCCTGGAGTGGTCCGTCGCTCGTGCCGTTTGCCATGATGGTCCTCCCGGGACGGAAACTACTGGCGCACAGTTGAAATGCTGAACTGCGAAGATGATTCGGCGGGTGACCTCAGATGACCTCGGGATTCCAGGTCGCGACGGCCCAGATGACGAATACGTCGAGCGCGATGATGATGATCGACCACCACGGCGAGTGGGGTAGCCACAGGAAATTCGCGAGGATCGACAGAGAACAGATGACTATCGCGCCTACCCGTGCCCACGTCGCGCCGGTGAAGAGCATGATTCCGACAGCGGTGACGAGCACACCGAGTACGAGGTGGATCCATCCCCACGAAGTGAGGTCGAATTGGTACGTGTATTCCGGGCCGACGACTGTCACGTCGTCCTCCGATATCGCCGAGATGCCTTGGAGGATTTCGAGCACGCCGACTGTGATGAGGAGAACGGCTCCGCCCAGCGCGCTTCCTTTTGCCAAACCCTGCTTTACCAGTGAATCCTCGGACATGACCGCCCCTAGATTTCAAGCGCGAAATAGCCTGGCATATTTCCCTGTCCCGACCTTTTACGGTGGTGAAGTAGCCCGTCGGAGGGCAAATCAAACATTGAGCGCTGCACAGCATTGCGATATTCATTCGCCTACGAATTCGAAAGAACCTACCGTGACGGCATGGATATGGCGGACGTAGGTGTGGCGATGAGGCCTGCACCGGGTGTGATCCGGACGGACCGGCTGGTGCTCCGTACCTACCGCCCAGGCGATCACCGGGATCTTCTCACCTTCTACGGGCGCAGCGACGCATGCCGGTATTTGCTCAACGAACCCTGGAGTCTCGCGGAGGCTCGAGAGGCCGTGCAGACCAGAATGTCTCGCCGCGACCTGGCATCGGGCGCGGTGGCACTTGTTGTCGAGTACGGGGGCCGGGTTGTCGGAAGCGTGAGTGCTTGGCGAGTCGAAGAATCTGATTGCACAGCCGAAGTCGAGCACACCGCCGAACTCGGGTGGGCATTTTCGCCCGAGTTCGGCGGCCGAGGATTCGCGACGGAAGCAGTGACCGCTCTGATCGACCTCGCGTTCGCGACACCCCGATTGCGCCGCGTGGTCGCGCGAATGGATTCGAGAAACGAATCCTCGGCGCGACTCGCGCAGCGGATCGGTATGAGGCGAGAGGGACATTTTCGGCAGAACGCGTGGATCAAGAACGAGTGGACCGACACCGTGGTTTTCGCGACACTTCGCGGTGAGTGGCCTTCAGTTGCTTGATCAGACCGAGCGGGCTGCTATTTTGCGACCAGTTCGGTCAACTGTGGCACGAGTTCGTCGGTCGCCCACGGAACACTCAGAAGGCTGACGTACATTGTCGCCGCAGTCAGGCGATTGTCGGTGATCCACAGGTCCTTGCCGTTGGCGATGACCGGCCACCGCGAGAACAGAGTGTTGGCCAATGTGCTGTCGACTTCCGACTGATCGCTTGCCCAACCGAGATACACGTCGGTGTCGATCGTGTCGAGCTTTTCCATACTGATGCCGAAAAGGAACGAGTCGCCGGCAAAGTTCTTGGCGCCGTTCACCACGTCGGGAGCGACTGTGAGCCCGAGGTTTTCGACAAACTTGACGCGCGGATCGTCCGGACCGTAGATGGCGGTTTCGGTTTCTCCTTCACGGATGTAGGAACCGAAGGCGAAAGTGACTCCGTTGAATTCGGGATGACTCGCCTTCGATTCCTGGACCGATTCCTCAACCGACTTGATCAGCGCCGCGGTCTGAGCGGGACGCCCGAGTGCCTTGCCGACATCGGTGGCGAGGTTTTGCCACGAGCTGGGCTGATACGGCTTGGTGTCGTACGGGAGGGTCGGGGCGATCGAGCTCAGGCGCTGGTAATCCTGCTCGGAGAAGCCCGAGTACGGGGCAAGAATCAGATCAGGCGCGGCATTGAGAATCTGCTCGAACAGTAGCTCGCCGCTGTCGGAGTAGTACGGCGCAGGCGTGGGCAGCGTCTGGCCCGACTTTTCGAGTTCGGCGCGGGTCCACGGCAGGAACCCGTCGGCGTCGCCGGCCCAAGAGTCCTTCTGCATCGCGATCGGAGTGACACCCAGGGCGATGACCGTGTCTGCCGCTGCGGAATCGAGGGTGAGGATCCGTGTCGGCACCTTGTCGATGGTGGTCCCGCCGAAAGCGTGCTTGATCGTCACGGGATAGGCGCCGTCCTCGACGGCGGATGCCGATGAATTGTTTTCCTGGGCGTCCGATGACGACTGTGTGCAGGCGGTCAGAGGCAGTGCCGCCGCCAGCATGAGCGCAACAACGATTCGTCGCCTCCGCTGGGGACGAATTCTCTGACGGGCAGATCTGAACACGCGAAACTCCTCGGGATTGATCAGGGAAGTGCTTGCACGACTCAGCGCAGTACGCGCATGAGAGCAGGCTTACCTAAGTGAATGTAGGGCGCGTGCGTGTAGCGAAGGGGCCAGCCGATGTCGACAACAGGTCAGGCTCGAGTCAGTTGACAGCGGCGAGCGCATTGCCGGGGGTGTAGCCGACCGTCTTGCGAAAAGCGGCGATGAAGGAACTCGACGTCCCGTAACCGACACGGCGGCTGACGGCGTTCACACTCATTCCGGTCCCGAGCATGCCGAGGGCCGTGCTCATACGAACCAGAGTGCGCCACTGCGCAAAGCTCAAGGCGAGTTCCGCGGCAAAAATCCGGGTGACCGTACGTCGGCTGAGATTGAGAACGTGAGCCCACTGATCGAGTGATCGATCGTCGGCGGGATCCGACAGCACTTTGTCGACGAGCATCCGTAGCCGCGGATCTCGGGGGATCGGTACGTCGAAGTGAGGTGCCGATGCCGGGGTGAGGAGATCGACACAAACCTGCTGTGCCCGAAGGCGTTGTTCTGCAGGCATTCCGGTGTGGGCGAGGTGTATCAGCAGTGCCCGGGCTGCCTCACTCAGTGTCACGATGCACGGTTCGTTCCAGGCGGGAGTCCACAGCTCGGGGGTGAAGAGCGTGGCGCGGAATGCGACGTGGGGATTTGCCTGACCTTCGTGGAGGACCCCGCGGGGGATCCACAGGCCGACGCCGGGCGTGACGGTCCAGAGTTGATTGTCGATGATCATGTTGACGACACCGCGGTCGGACCAGATCAGTTCGTGCTCGACGTGAGCGTGCTCTGGCCACCGGGTGATGTGGTCGGTCTCGACGATGTACGTCGTGAGTTGGAACGGCGCCGGGACGGCGCGCGCCATCGGAGTGTGGCGGTCGGATTCCCGTAAGTGGGAATCGTCGTCCAGCTGTGGACCGTCGGCGATTTCACGAAGGGCAGGGATCAGCACCGTGGACTACCTCCAGAGCAAAGTTAGGTAAACCTTACACTGATGTGTGCAGCGATCAGTGACTCGCACCGAGTTCGATGAGAAGCACGCCTGCCGCGATGAGGCCGATCCCGACCATCATGAGCCTGGTCAGCGGTTCGCGAAAGAGAATGCGGGATGCGATTGCCGTCAACGCCACTCCACATGCGGTCCAGATTCCGTATGCGACGCCGATGGTGAGGCCCGCGTCGAGCGCGAGGGTCAGGAAGGCGAAAGCGGCGAGATACCCCACGGTGACAACCGCGAGCCATCGTTTGTCGCTGCCGTCCTGCGACGCCATCCGTAGTGACAACGTCGCGGTGACCTCGGAAATAATTGCAGCGATCAGAAATACGAAGGTCATGCTGGGTCCGCCGGCCCGCTGTCGGCGGCAGCCTGAGAGCCGAGTTCGACGCACAGCACTCCGCCGATGACCAGTGCAATCCCGACGCCCATGGTGGCCGTCAGAGGATCTCCGAAAAGGGCCGTTGCGAATACTGCGGTCAGGACAACTCCGGTTGCGCCCCAGATTCCGTATGCAACACCGAGTCCCATGCCCTCCCGCAGGACGAACGACAAGGCGGTGAATGCTGCGAGATATCCGCCGACGACCACGATGTACCAAGCCGGGTGATCGAGGGCGGCGCGCAACGACAGCGTCGCAGACACCTCGGTAAGGATCGCGGTGATCAACAACAGCCATTTCTTCACGGTTGGGATTCTGTCAGGCTCCACCGATTCCGGTCGCGCACTACGGTTGAGACATGACGTGCGTACTGCTCGGTGGAATCCGCAAAGGTGACATCCGCCACGACGCGTCGGGTGGCGATGTGGCCGCAACTCCGATCCTCGACTGGGGCCACGACGACGTGGCCCGCCTCTACGAGGACATTGCAGAAGGTGCGATCCAGTCGGCGCAGGAGTTCCTGGTGTCGGCGCATCGCAGCGTCGCTGCAAATATTCGGCCGGTGTACGGCCTCGACGACCGGCAACCCGTCTCGGTGACATTGAGTCGAGAGCGCGGATCCTGCAGTCAGAGACTGGCTATCGTCGAAGCGTTGGCTCGCCGCCGAGGTATCGCCACCCGAGTTCGCGGTCTCGTACTTCGTGGGGAGTTCTGGTACCCAAGATTTCGGCGTCTACATGCGGTGATTCCGAAGTCAGTGCTGCTGGCGTGGCCGGAATTTCTGGTCGACGGACGCTGGCAGGACGTCTCCGAGATCGTTTCACCTGCGGTGGTCTCAGCGCTCGAACCGTTCACGAATACCGGCGAGGAGACACTGTTCGACGCGATCGGACGCGCTCCGATCAGTTGGGGCAAGTCTGTTTCGTGTGATTGCTTGGACTTCTCCGAATTCGTCGACCGCGATCTGGGCACCTTCGAATCTCGCGACGTGCTCTTCGAGGAATTCGGACAGACGATGTCGACCCCCGTCAGAATTCTCGTCGACCCGGTTTTCCGGAACTGGAGTGCATCCGGCTGACGCGCGACGCGAGGTCTAGGCTGTTCTGCATGTCTGTGCGTACCCCATTGGTCCCTGGAACCGTCTCTCCCGTCCTCGCTGTGCCCTCGAAGATCGAGCGGCCCGAGTACGCGTGGAAGCCGACCGCCAAAGAGGGCAACGAGCCCTGGGTTCAGACGCCGGAAACGATCGAGGCGATGCGCATCGCCAGCAAGATCGCTGCAGGCGCGCTGCAGGAAGCCGGCAAGGCTGTCGCTCCCGGTGTCACGACCGACGAACTCGACCGCATCGCACACGAGTTCATGCTCGACCACGGTGCATACCCGTCGACGTTGGGCTACAAGAGCTTTCCCAAGTCGTGCTGCACGTCTCTCAACGAGGTGATCTGCCACGGAATCCCCGACTCGACTGTGATCCAGGACGGCGACATCGTCAATATCGACGTCACCGCGTTCATCAACGGGGTACACGGCGACACCAATGCGACATTCCTCGCCGGTGACGTGTCCGAAGAGAACCGCTTGCTCGTCGAGCGCACACACGAGGCAACGATGCGGGCCATCAAAGCCGTCAAGCCCGGCCGCGCGCTCAACGTGATCGGACGTGTCATCGAGTCCTACGCCCATCGGTTCGGGTACGGCGTCGTCCGGGACTTCACCGGACACGGAATCGGCGAGACCTTCCACAACGGCCTCGTGATCCTGCACTACGACGAGCCCGCGGTCGAGACGATCATCGAACCGGGCATGGTCTTCACGATCGAACCGATGATCAACCTCGGTGGTATCGACTACGAGATCTGGGAGGACGGTTGGACCGTCGTCACCAAGGACCGTAAGTGGACGGCGCAGTTCGAGCACACCTTGGTGGTCACCGAGACCGGTGCAGAGATTCTCACCCTGCCTTGAGTTCGGAGATGCGCGGCGCTCTGCTGGTAGCCGGCACTACTTCCGACGCAGGCAAGAGCGTTCTTGTGGCCGGATTGTGTCGCATGTTGGCGCGTCGAGGCGTCCGAGTGGCGCCGTTCAAGGCGCAGAACATGTCGAACAACTCCGTGGTCACGCTGGACGGCGGAGAGATCGGCCGTGCGCAGGCACTTCAGGCGCGTGCATGCGGTCTGGAGCCGAGTGTTCGATTCAATCCGGTGCTGCTCAAGCCTGGAAGTGACCGCACGTCGCAATTGGTTGTTCGGGGCAAGGCGATGACCACAGTGGGTGCTCGCGACTACATGCAGCATCGGCAGTGGCTTCGCGCCGTCGTGGCCGAAGATCTCGAATCGCTTCGATCCGAGTTCGACGTCGTGATCTGTGAAGGCGCCGGTTCACCGGCCGAAATCAACTTGCGCGCAACGGATCTTGCCAACATGGGATTGGCTGAGGCTGCGCGGATTCCGGTCGTCGTCGTCGGTGACATCGATCGCGGCGGCGTCCTGGCCCATCTGTTCGGGACCGTTGCTGTGCTCTCGCCCAGCGACCAGGCATTGATCGCGGGATTTGTGATCAACAAATTCCGCGGTGACGTTGCACTGTTGGAACCCGGACTGGAACAACTGCGCAGCCTCACCGGTCGACCCACTCTCGGAGTGATCCCGTTTGCCGACGATCTTTGGCTCGACGCCGAGGATTCGCTTGGCGTCACCGGCAATGCCCCGGTAGGGCGCCCGGGCCCACCCGTCGGTTCGGCCTGGCTCACCGTTGCTGCGGTTCGGCTCCCGCGCATCTCCAACTCCACGGACGTCGAGGCACTGGCATGTGAACCGGGCGTGGCAGTTTCGTGGGTGACCGATCCGTCGCGGATTCGCGACGCGGACCTCGTGGTGATCCCCGGTAGTAAGTCCACCGTGAGTGACCTCGAGTGGTTGCGAAGTACCGGCCTGGCCGACGAGATCGTCGCGCGAGCAGGTCGCGGGCAAGCAGTCCTGGGAATCTGCGGCGGTTACCAGATGCTGGGTAATTCCATCGTCGACGACGTCGAATCAGGATCAGGGACCACCGCGGGACTGGGTCTGCTGGACCTCGATGTCGAGTTCGCTCCGGACAAGGTGCTGGCGCAGATGACCGGTACGGCAGACGGTATCTCGGTGTCCGGGTACGAGATTCATCACGGACGCGTCGTGCGCAACGGGGACCGCCCATTGCTGGCGGACTCGAGCGGTATGCCGGAAGGCAGTGTGCGAGGGCCTGTTCGAGGGACACACTGGCACGGTCTCCTGGAAAGTGACGACTTTCGGCGCAGCCTGCTGCGTGAGCTCGCGGTTCCCGGTTTTGTTGCTGCACCCGACACCGCGGTTGCCGCGGTGCGAGAACAACAACTCGACCTTCTCGCTGATCTCGTCGAGCAGCACCTCGATCAGGATCTACTCGAGAAACTGATCAACGGTGGGGCGCCTATCGGGCTCCCCGTCATTGCTTCCGCACTCGAAGCCTGAGAGCGCTCCCGCGGGTGTCGACGTGGACGCGGTAGAATAGCCAGGCCTCACTCCCGCGACGGCTCCCTAGTAGGAGTGTGCGCGGTGACAGATCAATTCGACGGCTTGCTGACCGACTTCAGTGACGAGGTGCTGGTCGACTCGGCACTGCTCGGCGATCACGCGGCCTTCGACGTCATCGTCCGCCGATACGGCCCGCACTTGTATCGATTTGCCCGTCGACTGCTCGCGAGCGAGAGTGACGTCGACGACATCGTCCAGGAAACCTGCGTCGCTGCGTGGCGCCAACTTCCGGGGTTTCAGCGGCGCTCGAGCACCAAGACCTGGTTGTTCGCGATCTGTTCTCGCAAGATCTCGGATTTCTATCGAAAAGTCGGCTCCTGCGCCGCCGATATGGACGAACTCCGGGAAGAAGCTGATCCCCGTTTGCGTGATCCGAGCGAAGAAGTCTGCGGCACAGCATTTCTCGATGCCCTGGAATCCGAACTCGATCGCCTGCCACTGCGTCAGCGTGCTGCCTGGGTCTTGCGAGAAGTGGAGGGCATGACGTATCCGCAGATCGCTGTTGTCCTGGAGCTGAGTCCGGACGCGGTTCGTGGCCAGCACACTCGGGCGAGGCGGAATCTCGGTGTCGCACTCGATCGATGGCGATGACGACTCGGCGGTTTGCCGGGTTCTGTCACCGAACTCACTCTCCTTGGTGCCCGTGAAACTGGAAGAATGCTTCGTCGTGGATACCGCTTTCGACCCCAGAGGCTTCGACCCGAGAACCGAGGATTCGGTGCCGTCGGTACTGCCGGACGATGCGACGGCATCGGGTGCTGACGTCGCCGTCGAGGCTGCGGAAACTCGGCTGACGGCACGTGCGGTCAGAGAGTTGCTGGCAGCGCTCGGGGGAAGTATCGGCGACGAGGACGAACTCGTGGTTCTACTCCAACGCGCCGTCGAAATCGCGAACGACGCCATCGACGGCGCCGACAGCATCGGCGTCACCATCGATCTTGCCGGGCAGACCTACACCGCCGTTCACACCGATTCGCGGACCCTACGCGTCGACATCGAGCAATACGACGCCGGCGACGGACCATGTCTGCATGCGGCTCGAACCGGTGAAACCGTAGTCGTTGATGCCGAGACCAGCGCAGAACGCTGGCCGCGGTTCGCGGCTGCCGCGAAGGACGAAGGGATCAAGTCCTTTCTCGCGGCGCCGCTCTTCACGCCGGATCAGCGACTCGGTTCGTTCAACCTGTACGGACGTGCCCCAGCGGCCTTCGACAGCGTCGACGCGGAAGTCATGGAGATTCTCACGACAACAGTCTCACGCGCGATCGGAGACTTCTCCCGCTTCAAATCTGCCAAGGCGGTAGCTGACGCCTTGCAACGCGCGCTCGAGACTCGGGCGCCGATAGAACAGGCCAAAGGCATGCTGATGGCCATCCATCGGATCGACGCCGACACCGCATTTCACATGCTGCGCAGGCAGTCTCAGACCACGAACACCAAGTTGCGTGACGTGGCAGCCGAGATCGTCGAGACGTATTCCGCGCCGCCTACCGCGGTCTAGTTCGACGGAGACCGACGTACGGCCTCGAGCGCGACGACCACGCTCGCGGCGACAACCACGTGCATCAGCGCGAGCGTGACCGTGCTGGCGGCGTCGAAGTCCGCGGCAATCGTCAGGGCGATGGTGCCGAGCGCAAACACTGCACCCACGACCTGAGCGATGCGGATGATCGGCTCCCACTTCATTGAGATCAACATTGCGAGCGACAAACCGACCAGCAACGGCACTACCGTAAGTGTGATGACCCCGCCGGGAGCTACGCTCGCCACCTTTCCCTGATCTGTCATCTCGAACGATCCGCCCGATGCCAGGCCGATCAGCCACAGGATCAGGTTGGCGACGAGGGCGATGACCGTGGCCCCGAGTACGGCACGCGGCTTGGTGAGGTGGAGGTTGTGTGCGGTTGAAGCGATTGCAGACATGATGTTCTCCCGGCTCGATGCGATGCTCTTGTGACGTCGCTCTGGTGAATAGACCCGCCGGCCGGGAGAAACTCATCGCTGGTGGTTACCGGGGGTCGTCTGTCGGCACGGCGGTGCCGGTGACCGCGATACCGCCGTCGACCGGGATCTCGACCGCGAGAACGCTGGGTCGCCCGACGTGTCGGCCCTGGTGGATGGTGATCCGCCGCGGAGTGGCCGCGGGTTCGAGTTTGCGCAGGTAACCGCCGGTCGACGCCGCTGCGGACCCGGTCGCGGGATCCTCGACGATGTTTCCCACCGGAAACAGATTTCGAGCTTCGAAGGTGTTGTCGTCGAGGGGATGCAGGATCGTCACCGTGCCCGCCCACCCCTGCGCGTCCATCAGAGTTCGCATTGCGGATGGATCGAAGGTGAACTCGTCGAAGGCCGCCTGATCACGAAGTACGACAATCGGGTGCGTGTTGCCAGCGTACGAGAGCATTGCGGGATACCGCGCGTCGAGCGCAGACGAATCGACGCCGATGAGCCCGAGCAGTGCTGTCAGTACAGCATGATCGATCGGCGAGACCGATGGTTCGACGCTGGTGAAGGTCGCGGTGGACGTTCCGTCCTCGTCGGTCGCCGTGTCGATGGATACCGGTCCGATCGGTGTTTCGAATGTGAAGGTTCCGTCACCGTCTCGCTCGGTGAGAGCGATGGCCGTCGCAATAGTGGCATGACCGCAGAACGGTACTTCGGCGATAGGGGAGAAGTACCGGATCCGGCTGTGGCGCGGGTTGCCTCCGAGTACCGGTTCGATGAGGAACGCCGTCTCGGCATACCCGACTTCGGCTGCAACAGATTGTAATTCGGAGTCGTCGAGTCCACGCGCGTCGAGCACTACGCCGGCCGGATTACCGCCGGCCGGATCCGAACTGAACGCAGTCAGCCGGAGGATGTCGTGAGAAGTTGCCATGTCGACCATCTTTGTCCGCTGTCGTCCATCGGGGGAAGAGACATCGCGCGATTGCGGTCCGCGATCTTCGAACTGGACTGCCTCCGGAACAAACCGGCCGCACGGCGTCGTTGGTGCAGACATGAGCAATGACACAGACACCGACGACGCGTTGTTCGCACTCGTGGCCGAGGGAAAACAAGGTGTGCTGGCAACCGTAAAGCGTGACGGCCGCCCACAGTTGTCCAACATCATTTACCGCTGGGATGACGAGTCAAAGACGGCTTCCGTGTCCGTCACGGCCGATCGCGCCAAGAGTAAAAATGCGATCCGCGATCCGCGGGTTTCCCTTCACGTCAGCGCGCCCGACTTCTGGAGCTACGCCGTGATCGAAGGACTTGCCGTGGTGACACCCGTCGCGGCCGATCCTCACGATGAAGTGTCGGACGCCCTGGTCGAGCTGTACCGGGACATCAGCGGTCAGGAGCATCCTGATTGGGAGGAGTACCGCGAAGCGATGGTTGCGGAGCGTCGACAGATCCTCACGGTGCGCGCTGATCACGTCTACGGAATGACGAGGCTCCCCAAGCCGTCCGGTACCTAGAGCCGCGCCCCACTGGAGTTCGGCCCACCCCCACTTTCGAGCGAACGGTACGTCCGTCGCCTCAGATGCGCCGAAAGCCACTTTCGCTCCGAGTGGAGGCGGTGCAGAGCGAACAATTCGGGCTCGTAGCGGCGCGTGAATGTATGAGTGGTCATACTTCTGTCGACTCCAGGGTCCTCCACTGTGTGGATCGCGTACCGTTTCCAGACATGGAATTGACTCGAGTAGCGGTGGGCAGTGGTTCGTGCACCGTTCGGATCGACGGGCCGGTCAGCAAGCATGCGGTACTCCTGCTTCCCGGCAAGGGCGACCCCGTCGACTTGTACGACGATGTGTGTGAGCGACTGCACCATTCGGATCTGCGGACCGTCGCGGTGGAATCGATCGAGAATCTCGACGAGACCTCGGCAGTGGTACTTCTGGACGAGTTGAACATCGCCTGGGTGAACCTGGTCGGTCACCGGGAGGGCGCCGATCTCGCGTGGCTGTTGGCTGCACGTCAGTTCGGCCGCTTCGCGAGTTTGATCGCCGTGGACCGTGGACATCCGTCGGCCAGCGATATTGCCGGCGTACCGCCGGTCGAGGTTCCGACCACCGTAGTCGTGGGCAGTGGAGGTCGGGCCATCGCCGACGCCAGCGGTCGTTTCGTGTACTCCGACTTCCGCGTGACGGAACTTCCGGGTGTCGACGACGTCGTCAAGTCGGCACCGGCCGAACTCGCAACCGAGATCGTGCTGCGTACCAGCCCCTGGTGAAACTCTGACCTACGAAAAGGCGGGCATTCCCATTGCGAGGAGTGCCCGCCTTTTCGGCGTCGTTGGGGCGGCGGGGCTCAGATGTCGAGGCCGAGCAACGCGTTCTCGACCACTTCGGCCAGGGCCGGGTGGATCCAGTACTGGCCACGCGCCATGTCCTGAGCTGACAAACCGAAGCTCATCGCCTGAATGAGCGGCTGGATGACGGTCGGAGCCTGAGTGCCCATGACGTGGGCACCGAGGATGCGTCCGGTGCCGCGCTCGGCGATCACCTTGCAGATGCCCTCCTGATCCTCCATCGCCCAGCCGTACGCGACGTCGCCGTAAGCCTGCACCTTGACGGTGATGTCGAGTCCGGCGTCGCGAGCCTGCTTCTCCGTCATTCCGACGTCGGCGATCTGCGGGTCGGTGAACACGGCTGCCGGTACGAAGCGGTGATCGGTGCTGCGAAGCCCGGACGTGTCCTTCCACGCGTCCTGGAGCAGGTTGTGCTGAACAACGCGCGCTTCATGGTTGGCGACGTGCTTGAGCTGGTACGGCGAAGAGACGTCACCGAGTGCGAATACGCCCTCGGCGGTGGTGCGTTGGTATTCGTCGACCACGATCGAGCCCTTGTCGTCGAGTTCGACGCCGGCCTTGTCGAGACCGAGTAGGTCACCGTTCGGCTGACGACCCACCGCGACGAGGAGAACGTCACCGGAAACGACTGTGCCATTTGCCAGTTCGACGGCGATGTTGTCGCCATCGCCGCGTACCGACGTGAGGGGGGAGCCTAGATGGACGTCCCACTTCTGTTCGGCCAACTCGGTGAAGCGCTCGGAGATCTCGTCGTCGAGGTGCCGCAGCAGTCGCTGGCTGCGACCGATGATCGACACGCGAGAACCCAACGCGGAGAACACGTGTGCGAACTCGGTTGCGATGAATCCGGAGCCGACGATCACGAGGTGCTCGGGAAGTTCGGGCAGTCGCATGATGTCTTCGTTGGTGTAGTACTTCACACCACTCGACGCGATCTCGTCCGGGATGATCGGACGCGAACCGGCTGCGATGACCACCTGGTCAGCGGTGATCGTCTCGCCGGTTCCGGTGTCGATCGTCTTGTCGCCGGTGAACGTGGCGTGGCCGCGGTAGACGGTGGTGTTGGGACTGTCTTCGCTGCGGTACCGCTCACCACCTGCAGAAATGGGATCGATGCGGCCGAAGACGCGCTTGACGATGTCGGACCAACGAACGCCGTCGAGAGTGGCGTCGACGCCGTACTTCTCGGCAGTGGTGACGGTGCGTGCCACCTCGGCGGCGTAGACGAACATCTTGGTCGGGATACACCCGACATTGAGGCACGTTCCGCCGAAGGTGCCCTCTTCGAGGATTGCGATCTTCTTGCCGTCGAACCGCTCGTCGGGCAGCGAGTTTCCGGATCCGCTGCCGATGATTGCAAGGTCGTAGTGCGTCACTGCGCGATCTCCTGTGTGTTGCTTGCTGTGCTTGCCGAACTTTCTGCGGCCGGGGTGAGGTGGCCGTCGAGCCACTCCAACCACAGGTCGAGTTCGGAAAAGGCCGTGGCCAAGGGCTTCTCGGTCGAAAGGAACACGTCGTGACGGGCGCCGTCGATCGGGACGATGGTGGTGCGATCGCCGAGGCAACCGGCCCAACGTGCGATCTGCTTGACGTCGAGCACGGAATCGGCGAGGTCGACGCTCGGGTTGTACGCCTTTGCGAACTGTGACTTCTTCGAGCGCAGAATCAGCGCGGGCACTCCGATGTCGAGGCCGCGGTGAAGTTTTGCGTGACCCGCTCGGACGGCCCGCATCCAGCCGAAGGTAACGGGGCAGCCGGCCAGTGGCTTCCAGTCGAGGTTGTAATCCCAGACGCCGTTGGCCGAAACATGAAGACTGGAACCGTAAGTCGGTAATCCAGTTCCCGGGATCACCGTCTTCGCCGATACCCGTCCGAGCGCATCGATCGCCGTAGTACCGACGTTGCGCACCACTGAGGGACCCTGAAGGTCGAACCAGGGGCTGTTGAGTACCAGCCCGCAGATTCCGGCGCCGTCGCTGCCACCGGGCTTGCGCTGCAAACGGTTCAGCCAGAGCGGAACGATCAGACCGCCGGTGGAGTGCGCCATGAGCAGCACCTCGCTGCCCTCGGTCTCGCTGCGGACGATGCGCAGCGCTTCGTTCAGTTCGGCGTCGTAGAGCGCAAGGTCGGAGACGTAATGAGCTGTGTGCCCCGGTTTGAGGGAGCGGCCGCACTTACGCAGGTCGAGTGCGAAGAAGGCGTAACCCTGCTCGGCAAAGTGCTCGGCGAGGTGCTTCTGGAAGAAGTAATCGGTGAAGCCGTGCACGTACAAAACGGCACGGTGTGTCTTCACCGCCTCCTTCTGCGGTTGGTAGCGGACCAGTGTTGCGTCCACCTCGCCTTCGCCGTCCGGATCCGTTCCGAGCGGGATCGTCAGCTGCTGATATCCGTCACCGAGGACGTCTGGAACCCAAGTAGTCACAAATCACAATCTAATCGTCGTTTCGAGTGCGCGTTGTAGAGCACAATTGGGGGTGGTGAACCGCGCGTGTACGCACGGGTAACCTATTCGGCGTAACACAGCAGGCGGATGCGCGCACGGCTAATGACAAGGAAGTCGATTCTCCAGTGTCGAATCAGAACGCGGTAGAGACGAAGACGGATGTAGTGCTCGTGGGCGCAGGCATCATGAGCGCCACGCTGGGTGCATTGCTGCGCCAGCTGCAGCCCGATTGGTCGATCTCGACCTTCGAGCGGCTCGATGCCGTCGCAGCCGAGAGCAGCGACCCCTGGAACAACGCGGGAACCGGTCACTCAGCCCTGTGTGAGCTCAATTACACACCTGAGAACTCGGACGGCACGGTCGACATCAAGAAGGCCGTCAACGTCAACGAGCAGTTCCAGGTGTCACGCCAGTTCTGGGCACACGCGGTAGAGCAGGGCGTCCTGACACAGCCCAAGGAATTCATCAACCCCATCGCGCACGTGAGCTTCGTTCACGGTGAGGCCAACGCCAAGTACCTCCGTGCTCGTTACGACGCACTTGCCGGCCACACGCTCTTCCGCGGTATGGAGTACATCGACGATCCGGCCGAGTTCAGCAAGCGTTTGCCGCTCATGGCCAAGGGACGCGACTTCTCCGATCCCATCGCCCTGAACTGGAGCCAGGACGGCACCGACGTCGATTTCGGAGCGCTCACCAAGCAGCTCATCGGCTACATCGGCAAGACCGGCGGCAAGATGTACTTCGGCCACGAGGTCACCAACCTGACGCAGAACTCGGACAAGTCCTGGACCGTCAAGGTCACCAACCGTCGCACCGGTGAAAAGCGCACCGTTCGCTCGCGCTTCGTGTTCGTCGGTGCCGGTGGCGGCGCCCTGCACCTGCTGCAGAAGTCGGGCATCAAGGAAGCCAAGGGCTTCGGTGGCTTCCCGGTCAGCGGTGCCTTCCTGCGATGCACCAACCCCGAACTCATCGACCAGCACAGCGCCAAGGTCTACGGCAAGGCTGCCGTCGGCGCCCCGCCCATGTCGGTGCCTCACCTGGACACCCGTGTCATCGGCAACAAGCCGGGTCTGCTGTTCGGTCCCTACGCTGGTTGGTCGCCGAAGTTCCTCAAGCAGGGTCGCGTCACGGACCTGCCCGGCTCGGTCAAGCCGAACAACATCCTCTCGATGCTCGGTGTCGGTGTCAGCGAGCTCGGCCTGGTCAAGTACCTGGTCAGCGAGCTTGCCAAGAACGAAGCCGGTCGCATCTGGGATCTGCGTGAGTTCGCGCCCAAGGCGCAGGCCCAGGACTGGGAACTCATCACCGCGGGCCAGCGCGTCCAGGTGATCCGCCGTGCCAAGGGCAAGGGTGGTGTCCTCGAATTCGGTACCGCTGTGGTCGCCGCTGAGGACGGTTCCATCGCCGGCCTGCTCGGTGCTTCGCCCGGTGCGTCCACGGCCGTCCCGGCGATGCTGGACGTACTCGAGCGCTGCTTCCCGACCGAGTTCCAGGGTTGGAAGGGCAAGCTCCGCGAGATGGTTCCGTCCATCGGCGTCAAGCTCACCGACAACGAAGGCCTGTTCAACCAGGTCTGGGATTGGTCCTCGAAGGTTCTCGAGCTCGATTCCGCCGGTGCTTCCGAATCGGCTCCGGTCGCGGATACCGCCGCGACTGTGTGATAGTCCAACCCATGACGGCAACAGCAGCTTTGAAGCGTTCATGGGCACTCGATCTCGACAACAAGACGTTCTACGAGTTGTTGAAGCTTCGAGTGGAGGTCTTTGTCGTCGAGCAGGCTTGCCCGTATCCCGAGTTGGACGGGCGGGACCTGCTGACGGAAACACGCCACTTCTGGCTCGAGCAGGACGGCCAGGTGGTGTGCACGCTCCGGCTGCTCGAAGAGCACGACGACGGAAACAAGAGCTTCCGAATCGGACGCCTCTGCACGTCGCGTCAGGCTCGCGGCCAGGGCCACACGACCCGCCTCCTGCAGGCCGCACTGGCCGAGGTCGGCGAAGCGCCGTGCCGGATTAATGCACAGACCTACTTGGTCGAGATGTACGCCAAGCACGGATTCAAGGCTGACGGCGAAGAGTTCATCGAAGACGGCATCCCGCACACCCCGATGCGTCGTGGTGGGGGAGAGCCTTTCGTGGCCGTCAGCTAGTTTGTCGGAGAATTGACCCTGGTCGGCTCGTGGGAAAGCGAGCCGACTAGGGTTTTTTCGATACCGAATGTTCGCGGGGAAGTCCTGTTCGATCCAGGCGCGGTCCCGCCACTGTGAAAGATCTCTCCTCTACCGATAAACCGGGAGATCTCAGCCAGGTTGCCGCGACATTCGAGTGCAGCCAAATTCTCGGCGAGGAAACCGAGAGGTGGAGGGATATCGACGTGCGAAGTGAAGAAGATCGACCAGTGGCGGGCTTCCCGTTCAGTGCTGTGGTCGGCCAGGATCAATTGCGATTGGCGCTGATCCTGTGTGCGGTGCATCCAGGGATCGGCGGGGTCCTGGTTCGCGGTGAGAAGGGAACTGCCAAGTCGACGGTCGTGCGCGCGCTGACTGCGCTGCTGCCCGCGGTCGACGACGCCGGAACGACACGACCGGCCCGCTTGGTCGAACTGCCCGTGGGCGCCACCGAAGACCGGGTGATCGGTTCGATCGACTTGGAGAAGGTTCTGCGTGACGGTGAGCGCGCATTCCAACCTGGACTGCTCGCCGCCGCTCACCAGGGTGTTCTGTACGTCGACGAGGTGAATCTGCTTCACGACCACCTGGTCGACGTGCTTCTCGACGCCGCGGCGATGGGCCGGGTTCACATCGAGCGTGACGGCATCTCCCATTCGCATCCGGCCAAGTTCGTACTCGTCGGCACGATGAATCCCGAAGAGGGAGAACTGCGTCCGCAACTTCTGGACCGTTTCGGTCTGGCTGTCGACGTCGCCGCTTCCCGCGACGTCGACATTCGCATGGAAGTGGTGCGTCGCCGACTCGACTACGAGCGTGACCCCGAGGCATTTGTCGCTCGGTACGTATCCGCCGATGAGGAGTTGGCGTCCGAAATCCTCACGGCGCGTGAGAAATTGGACTCGGTCGAGCTGAGCAACCGCGAACTGCGTCGTATCGCCTCGCTGTGTGCGTCGTTCGACGTCGACGGTATGCGCGCGGACTTGGTGCTGGCGCGCACCGCGACGGCCCACGCTGCCTGGCGCGGCGACAGTGAAGTCACTGCGGAGGACGTACGAGTAGCGGCGGAACTGACGCTGCCGCATCGCCGCCGCCGCGATCCGTTCGACGAGCCCGGCTTGGATCAGCAGCAGTTGGACGATGCGCTCGAGCAGGCCGACCAGGATGCTCAGTCGCAGGTAGAGGACGACGCGCGCGACGGAGAGCCCGAACCTCCCGAAAATCACGAAGACCGTGGCCCGGAAGATGGCGGCTCCGATGACGGCGGTCCCGGACACGAAGGGCCGGACGACGACGGCCCGGACGACGACGGCCCGGACGACCCTGACGGACCTGGTGGGGGAGTGCGCGCCACCGATCGTCCCTCGGCTCCACCGGCCGGCGAATTCAAGGCCAAGCTCCTCGAAGTTCCGGGAGTCGGTGAAGGTGCACCGGGACGACGCTCGCGGTCCATGTCGTCCCGTGGACGAGTTGTGCGGTCCACGCGGGAGCGTGGGCACGGATTGCATCTGACGAGCACGGTCTTTGCCGCAGCCGAGTCTCAAGTTGCCCGTGGTCGCACTGCTGGACGGTTGCGGCTGGCACCGGCTGACCTCCGCGGCGCGATACGTGAAGGGCGAGAAGGCAATCTGATCGTCTTCGTTGTCGACGCGTCGGGGTCGATGGCAGCACGCGACCGCCTCTCCGCGGTCACCGGTGCGGTTGTCTCGTTGCTCCGCGACGCCTATCAGCGCCGCGACAAGGTCGCCGTCATCACCGTCCGTGGTCGTGAAGCGGAGCTCGTACTGCCGCCGACATCTTCGGTGGACATCGCTGTCCGTCGCTTGCAGTCGATGCGTACCGGCGGCAAATCCCCACTCGCAGAGGGATTCCTGCGTGCTCGCGAAGTGGTTCTGCGTGAACGACTTCGTGACCCGCAGCGTCGCGCCCTCGTCGTCACACTCACCGACGGCCGGGCAACCGGCGGCAAGGACGCGCTGCACCGCGCCCGCGTCGCCGCGCATCTTCTCGCCGACGCGTCCGTCGCGTCCATCGTCGTCGACTGCGAGACCGGCCTCGTGCGTCTGGGGCTGGCGGCCGAGTTGGCGCGAGAACTACGTGGCGGATACGTCCGCCTCGCCGAATTGTCAGCGCAGCAGGTCGCGGGTGTCGTCCGCGCCGCAGCCTAGATCCCAGCTCAGGAGTTCACGATGCCCAAGGGTGTTCCCGAGACAGTTCCCGACGACGGTCTGACCACGCGTCAGCGTCGTAACGCGCCGGTACTTGCCGTGCACACCGGCCCGGGAAAGGGTAAGTCCACCGCCGCTTTCGGCATGGCGCTGCGTGCCTGGAATCAGGGGTTCGACATCGGCGTGTTCCAGTTCGTGAAGAGTGCCAAGTGGAAGGTCGGAGAGGAAGCCGCGTTCCGCGCGCTCGGAAACCTGCACGACGAAACCGGCGTCGGTGGGCCGGTGCAGTGGCACAAGATGGGCGAAGGTTGGTCATGGACACGCAAGGCCGGTAGCGAGGAAGATCATGCTGCTGCCGCTGCGGAGGGTTGGCAGGAGATCGCGAGAAGGCTTGCGAGCGAGGAACATCGATTCTATGTCCTCGACGAGTTCACCTATCCGCTCAAGTGGGGCTGGGTCGACGTCGACGAGGTCGTGCAGACACTGCGCGATCGTCCGGGCAACCAGCACGTTGTCATCACGGGACGCGACGCCCCGCAGGCGTTGATCGACGCCGCCGACCTCGTGACCGAGATGACCAAGATCAAGCACCCGATGGATGCCGGCCGAAAGGGCCAACGGGGCATCGAATGGTAAGTCCTTCCACTCCGGCCGTGGTGATCGCCGCTCCTGCCTCGGGTAGCGGAAAGACCACGGTGGCAACGGGATTGATCGGCGCGCTGCGACGGTCCGGTAGCAGCGTTGCACCCTTCAAGGTGGGGCCGGACTACATCGACCCGGGTTATCACGGACTCGCGGCAGGGCGGCCCGGACGCAACCTCGACACTGTTCTGGTGGGCCCGGATCGCATCGGACCGCTCTACCGGCATGGAACCGCTGGTTGCGACATCGCCGTGGTCGAAGGCGTCATGGGTCTGTTCGACGGGAAGATCGACGAGGCAAACTCGCAGCCGTCGGCGGAGGGATCGACGGCGCAGGTCGCGTCGATCCTCGGTTCGCCGGTAGTGCTCGTGATCGACGCCCGTGGGCACAGTCAGAGTCTGGCCGCCGTACTCCACGGCTTCGCGACCTACGACGCAGGTGTGCGCATCGGCGGCGTCATTCTCAATCGCGTCGGGAGCGCTCGTCACGAGCAGGTGTTGCGTCATGCGTGCGACAAGGTCGGCGTCGCAGTGCTCGGAGTTGTGCCACGGTTGACGGAACTCGAAGTTCCCTCCCGGCACCTCGGCCTGATTCCGGCGGCCGAGCACGGCGCCGCCGCTGTGGCCGCAGTGGACGCGATGTCCGATTTGATTGCCTCGCACGTCGATCTGGGTGCTGTTCGCGCACTGGCCGCCTCGAACGTGAGTGCAGCTGCATGGGATCCGGTTGCCGAGGTCGGCGCACACGCAGAGTCTCGGCCTGTGGTTGCCATGGCGGGTGGCCCGGCCTTCACCTTCGGCTATGCCGAGCACCGGGAGCTGTTGACTGCCGCCGGCGCGGACGTGCAGGTGTTCGACCCGTTGCGGGACGAGCTTCCTGCGGGAACTGCCGCTTTGGTCCTTCCCGGTGGCTTCCCGGAAGAACACGTGGTAGACCTTGCGGCCAATACCGTACTGCTGCAGCAGGTTCGCGATCTGGCGGACGGCGGTGCACCGATCCACGCCGAGTGTGCCGGTCTGCTCTACCTCGCTCGCAGCTTGGACGGTCACAGCATGGCCGGTGTGGTCGGAGTGGATGCGACGTTCGGGAAACGCCTGACCCTCGGGTATCGCGAAGCAGTCGCGATCAGCGACTCCAGCCTCTTCGGCGCAGGCTCCCGCGTCACCGGTCACGAGTTCCACCGAACGTCTCTCGTCTCGGCAGACGGGGACGGTTGCGGAAGTGCGTGGGGGTGGCGGCCCTGGGACGGCGGCAGTGTCCGCGAAGGGTTTGTTCGCGGTGGCGTCCACGCGTCGTATCTCCACACTCATCCGGTGGGGCAGCCCGAATCGATCGCGAAGTTCGTCGATGCCGCACGGCGATGACCTCTGTATAGGCGTGGGATTCACGACGAGTGTCACCGCGAAGGACATCGTCGCTGCGGTGAAGGCTGTGCCCGCGGCGCAAGGGAAGATCGTGGTACTCGCCACTGTGGCGGCAAAAGCTGAGTCTTCGGCTCTTCTGACAGCGGCCCATGAACTGAACGTCCCGATTGTGAGTTTCGCCCCGGACGTACTTGCGCGAGTTCAAGTTCCGTCACCATCGCCTCGCGTCGAGAACGCCGTCGGAACGGCAAGCGTCGCGGAAGCGGCTGCGATCCTCGCGTCCGGGGGCGGCCGACTTGTGCTGGCCAAGACTGCCAGGGATGGAGTGACCGTGGCCGCGGCCCGTAAAGTTCCCTCCAGCTTGACCAATTCTGACAACGAAACGGAGTGCGAGTGAGCGAGTCCACCGCAGACGAGACCAACTACCTGGTCGGCCTCAACCTGACCGATCGACGCGTGGTCGTGTTCGGTGGCGGCACTGTGGCTCAGCGCCGACTCGGACTGCTGGTCGCCTCTGGTGCCCGCGTTCACGTCATCAGTCGCGCGTTCACTCCAGCCGTCGAAGGTATGGCCACTGCCGGTCAGATCACGGTCGAAGAGCGCCCGTACGCCGACGGCGACCTCGAAGGTGCGTGGTACGCCATCGCCTCGACCGACGAGCCGGAAACCAATGCGGCGATCGTCGCCGAAGCGGAGCGTCGCCACATCTTCTGCGTGCGCGCCGACAACGCGAAGCACGGCACCGCCGTCACTCCCGCGAGCGCCGAGTACGACGGTATGAGCATCGGAATTCTGGCGGGCGGCGATCACCGTCGTTCGGCAGCGGTCCGCACCGCCGTCGTCGAGGGTCTTCAGTCGGGCGTGCTAGCCGATACGGCCGAGCCTGCCGCTGCGGGTGTTGCTCTCGTCGGTGGTGGCCCCGGTGATCCCGATCTGATCACCGTGCGCGGACGCCGTTTGCTCGCCCGCGCCGACGTCGTCGTGGCCGACCGATTGGCTCCGCCGGAGTTGCTCGCCGAACTGGGTCCGGACGTAGAGGTGATCGACGCCGCGAAGATCCCGTACGGCCGTGCCATGGCTCAAGAGGCCATCAACGCCGCGCTGATCGACAACGCGAAGGCAGGCAAGTTCGTGGTCCGCCTCAAGGGCGGGGACCCGTACGTCTTCGGACGGGGATACGAAGAACTCGAAGCGTGTGCCGCTGCCGGCGTTCCGGTGACCGTAGTGCCCGGAATCACGAGCGCGATCTCGGTCCCGTCGGCCGCAGGCATCCCGGTCACCCACCGCGGCGTCACCCACGAGTTCGTCGTCGTCAGTGGGCACGTGGCTCCGGATCATCCGGATTCGCTGGTCGACTGGTCGGCACTGGCCAAGTTGCGCGGCACGATCGTGCTGCTCATGGCGGTCGAGCGCATCGATCAGTTCGCGAAGGCACTCGTCGACGGTGGACGCCCGTCAACCACGCCGGTCACCGTGATCCAAGAGGGCACTCTGCGCACCCAGCGTGAACTTCGGGCCGATCTGGCGACCGTTGCTCAGCGCGTCAAGGACGAGGAGATCAAGCCTCCGGCGATCATCGTGATCGGGCCGGTCGCGGGCTTTTCCGTCGACGCTGGGTAACGTGAAGTCTTGTGTCTGACTCCCTGAGATCCGAAAACGCTGCTGGGTCCGAAAACACCATGACGAAGTACCCTGTGGCGACACGGGCATTCGGACTGGCGATCATCGTCTTGAGCGGTATGCAATTGATGATGGTGCTCGACGGCACGGTGGCGTCGTTGGCCTTGGCCCGGATCCAGGAGGATCTCGATCTCAGCGACTCCGGTCGGAACTGGGTCATCACTTCGTATGCATTGACCTTCGGCGGACTGATGCTCTTGGGTGGCCGGTTGGGTGACACCTTCGGGCGAAAAAAGGTGTTCCTCAGCGGAGTCATCTTGTTCACGCTTGCTTCCCTCGCATGCGGCTTGGCCACCAACGAAGCGATGTTGGTGGCGGCCAGATCAGTTCAAGGCGTCGGTGCAGCAATCGCCTCGCCTACGGCGTTGGCTCTCGTGGCGACGACGTTTGCGCCCGGCCCCGTCAGGAATCAGGCTATCGCGATCTTTGCCGCCATGACCGGAATCGGTTCGGTGACGGGATTGATCATCGGCGGTGCACTTACCGAGGTGTCATGGCGGTGGATCTTCCTGATCAACGTCCCCATTGGACTGATGATCATCGGTTTTGCATTCAAGGCCCTGGTCGAAACTGGAGCCGAGCGACTGAAGTTGGATGTGCCAGGGGCAATTCTTGCCACTGTGGGCTGTACCGGAATCGTCTTCGGATTCACCGAAGGTCCCGAGATGGGTTGGACCAGCCCTGCAGTGTTGGGTGCTCTCGTCGGCGGAGTCGCGCTGTTCGTCGTCTTCCTACTGGTCGAACGGCGCGCCGAGAATCCACTGCTGCCGTTCAGCCTCTTCAAGAACAAAAACCGCGTCTTCACGTTCATTTCACTCGCGTTGATAGGTGCCGTGATGTTTTCGTTGGCGCCGTTCGTGGCGCTCTTCGTCCAGGACATCCTCGGATACAGCCCGCTCCACGCAGGTCTCGCGTTCGTGCCCTTTGCATTCGGGCTGGGAGCGGCAGCATTCGTCGCGTCCAAACTTGCAGTTCGCGTACAGGCGCGATGGCTGATCGTGACGGGTTCGCTGCTGACGTTCGTGGGACTCCTGTACGGGTCGACCTTGGACGAGACGACCACCTATATGGGCAACCTGTTTGTCCTCGTCGTGGGAATCGGCTTCGGTGTGGGTTTGGCCGTCGTTCCCCTCCCGCTGTGTGCTATTGCTGGCGTGGGCCCACAGGACATCGGGCCATTGACCGCGATTGCACAGGTTGCTCAGGTACTTTTCGGTCCGGTCGGACTGGCGATCGTGGGGGCGATGGCGACGTCCCGGACCCTCTCGCTCGGCGGCGTGAGCGGAGTCGCTGCAGATATGACGCCCGCGCAGCTGTCAGCGCTGAGCGAAGGCTATGTCTTCGCGCTCTTCGGTTGCGCGATTTTCGCGGCGCTGGCCGCGATCTCTGCGCTGTTCATCAAATTCACTCCCGCTCAGGTGGCCCAGGCACAGGCTGCGGAGAAGGCAGCTCAGGGAATCGCCTGATCAGTCCTGTTTTTCCGCTTCGCTAGCCGTTACGATCGTTGCAGGACGTGCCGAGAGTCTCGACGGATCGGGGTGCCGTGATGCGGATCGCGGACATATTGCGAAACAAGGGCAACAGCATCGTCACGATCGACGCCCACACGACGGTCAACGGGCTGCTGTGCGATCTTGCCCGCCACAACATCGGAGCCATGGTGGTGGTCGACGACGACGCGGTGGTCGGCATCATCTCCGAACGCGATGTCGTTCGACGCCTGCACGAGCGTGGCCCGGACCTTCTCGGGATCCAGGTTTCCGAGGTCATGACCGCTCTGATGTACACGTGTGTTCCGGCAGACGCAGTGGACAGCATTGCCGCGATCATGACCGAGCGTCGAATCCGGCATCTGCCGGTGATCGAGGACGGCAACCTCCTCGGCATCGTCAGTATCGGTGACGTGGTGAAGAGCCGCATCGACGAGCTCAAGAGCGAACGCGATCAGCTCGAGTCGTACATCGATCAGGGCTGATCGATAGGTTGTCGCACGGTGACTACTCTCGTGTGATGGCCGCATTCCAGGAATCCACAGCAGACACGGTCACCATCGTGGCCGGCCTCGAGAGCACGTTCGCCGACGAACTCGGCGCTCTGACGGTGCCGTGGCAAGGTGCTGCCGCCCCTGACCCGCAGTTGCTCGTGGTGAACGAGCAGCTGGCTGCGTCGTTGAGATTGGACGTAGCAGCGCTGCGAAGTGTGGACGGGATCGGCGTCCTGTCCGGGTCGACGGTGCCGGTCGGGGCCACACCGGTGGCGATGGCGTATGCGGGTCATCAGTTCGGTGGGTATGCACCAATTCTCGGAGACGGTCGGGCGTTGTTACTCGGCGAACTCGTCAGCAGTGCCGGGCAGCGAGTGGACTTGCATCTGAAAGGCTCCGGGCGCACACCGTTCTCTCGGGGCGGCGACGGGTATGCGGTCGTAGGGCCGATGCTGCGCGAATATCTCGTCAGCGAGGCGATGAATGCCCTCGGTGTCCCCACTACGCGCGCGCTGTCGGTGGTGGCGACGGGCCGAGACGTTCGCCGCAACGGCGCAGAACCCGGTGCCGTGCTTGCACGGATCGCGTCGAGTCACCTACGCGTTGGGACCTTCGAGTTCGCGGCCCGGCAGGGCGAGGTCTTGCAGCCGCTCACCGATTACGCGATTGCCCGGCACTATCCGGAGCTGACCGAACTTCCGGCAACGGGTACACACAATCGCTACCTGAAATTCCTCGAGGCAGTGGTCGAGGCGCAGGCATCACTGGTGGCGAGGTGGATGCTCATCGGTTTCGTGCACGGGGTCATGAACACCGACAACACGACAATTTCGGGGGAGACCATCGATTACGGTCCGTGCGCCTTCCTCGACGCGTTCGATCCGGCGGCAGTGTTCAGCTCGATCGACCACGGGGGCCGCTATGCATTCGGCAATCAGCCCGCTGTACTGAAGTGGAACCTGGCGCGCTTGGCAGAAACACTGTTGCCACTGATCGATTCCACACCCGACGAAGCAATTTCCGCGGCGTCAGCAGTTCTCGAGACCTTCGACGAGCGCTACGAGGGTCACTACGCGGCCGGTCTCGCGGCAAAGCTGGGTCTGGCCCAGCCGTTTGTCGATCGGGCGCTCGTCGACGATCTGCTGACGTTGTTGGCGGAACACGGTGCTGATTGGACGGGCAGTTTCCGCGCTCTCGCCGACGAATTGCGCGGAAATTCGGTGCCTCTCGACAACCTCGTGCCACGGGAGCACATCGCGCCCTGGTTGCAGCGGTGGCAGGGAGCCCTGACCGAAAACGGACACGGGGCCGCGGAGACCGCGAGCGCGATGGATCGCGTCAACCCGCTGTACATTCCGCGTAATCATCGGCTCGACGCTGCCCTGCGCGCCGCGACCGACGGCGACCTCGCTCCATTCGAGAAGCTGCTGGAGGTTGTCACGCATCCTTTCGACCGACGCGACGAGTGGGCTGACTACACCGAGGCGGCTCCGCAGTCTTTCAGCGAAACATTCCAAACCTTCTGTGGCACTTGACAGACGAAGCCATCAATCCGTCAGGATGATCAATTCACGCTCCGACGCGATTTCGACGCGCAAGCCCGCCTTCGACGCCACCCGCGCAACACCCTTGATGTCGGTCGGTTCGGCACGCGAGACCACCAGCGCACGGGCGAGCAGACCTTTGTGGTGCTTGTTGAAGTGACTGACCACCGTCCGGGTGCCGTCCGGCTTCTCGGTGAGGACCGTTGCGATCAGTGCGTCCGGAACAGGTCCGAGGTCTTGGTAGGTGCCGGACCGTAGATCGATGACAAGGCCGTCGGCTTCGGCCGCCAAGGCCTTCGGCAACTCCGGCTTCCACAGTGAGCGGAGCGTGCCCATCCCGGGCAGCTTGGACCCGCCGGAAAGGCGGTAGGCGGGGATCAGATCTCCCGCACGGACTGCACCGAACAGAGCGGAGCCGATCGCGATCCGATCGAGAGCCTTGGCCTTCTGGGCACGGGTGAACGACTTGGCGTCGAGGGCGTCGAAGAGCACCCCGGTGTAGCGCTGCAGCGCGGGCCGCGTCGCGGACACCCACAGCTTGGCGTTGCGTTCCACTTCGTCTGCTTGCGTCGGACCGAGCCCGAGCGCTTCGCACGACGCCTCGACGTCAGCGGCCAGATCGACCAGCGTCTGAACCAGCAATTCGCGCGTTTCGGTCAACTGTGGCATCGACAGTTCGGCCAGATCGAGGGGCGCATCCTTGCCGCCGTCGGACTTGGTTTCTGAGGGAGGCAGCAGTACAAGCACGCTGTAACCGTACCGAGGCCCGCTCGGCCGACTGCGGCGACTATCCTTACACCTCGTGATTACCCGTCTGTCCCACCTGTTCCTGCGTACCCTGCGTGACGATCCCTCGGACGCCGAAGTTGCCAGCCACAAACTGCTGGTTCGTGCCGGCTACGTGCGTCGTATCGCTCCAGGCGTCTACTCGTGGTTGCCGCTGGGATTGCGGGTGCTGCGCGAGGTTGAGCGTGTTGTCCGCGAAGAAATGAATGCCATTGGCGGCCAGGAAATCCTGCTGCCTGCGCTGCTCCCGCGCGATCCCTACGAAGCGTCGAACCGCTGGACCGAGTACGGCCCCAACCTGTTCCGCCTCAAGGACCGCAAGGGCAACGACTACATGCTCGGCCCGACCCACGAGGAGCTCTTTGCTCTGACGGTCAAGGGTGAGTACAACTCCTACAAGGACTTCCCGGTCACCCTGTACCAGGTGCAGACCAAGTACCGCGACGAAGAGCGTCCGCGTGCCGGCATTCTGCGTGGCCGCGAGTTCCTCATGAAGGATTCCTACTCCTTCGACCTGACCGACGAAGGCCTGACGGAGTCGTACCAGGCGCATCGCGGTGCCTACGAGAAGATCTTCACGCGTCTGGGCGTCAAGTACGTCATCGTCTCGGCGACCTCCGGTGCGATGGGCGGCAGCGCGTCCGAGGAGTTCCTTGCCGAGAGCGAGATCGGCGAAGACACCTACGTGCGCTGCCTCGAATCCGGCTACGCCGCCAACGTCGAGGCCGTCAAGACTGTTGTTCCCGACTCGATTCCGTTTGACGGGCTGCCCGAAGCCAAGGTGTACGACACCGCGAACACACCCACCATCGACACCCTGGTGGACTGGGCGAACGGCGCTGATCTCGGCCGTACCGTGACCGCCGCCGACACTCTCAAGAACATCATGGTCAAGACCCGCCTGCCCGGCGGCGAATGGGAACTTCTCGGCATCGGCATCCCCGGCGACCGTGAGGTCGACGAAAAGCGCCTCGAGGCTTCGCTGGAGCCGGCCGAGTTCGTGATGATCACCGAGACCGACTTCAAGAACAACCCGTTCCTGGCCAAGGGTTATATCGGCCCGAAGGCGCTGCAGGCCAACGGAGTTCGCTACCTTGTCGACCCGCGCGTCGTCGACGGCACCAGCTGGATCACCGGCGCCGACGAAGACGGCAAGCACGTGGTCGGCCTCGTTGCCGGTCGCGACTTCACCCCTGACGGAACCATCGAAGCCGCCGAGGTTCGTGACGGCGACGCCTCTCCCGATGGAGCCGGCACGCTGGTCTCGGCTCGCGGTATCGAGATCGGGCACGTCTTCCAACTCGGCCGCAAGTACACCGACGTCTTCACCGTCGACGTCCTCGCCGAGAACGGCAAGCCCGTCCGCCCGACCATGGGTTCGTACGGCGTCGGCGTCTCGCGTCTGGTGGCCGTCATTGCCGAGCAGCACCATGACGAGAAGGGTCTGCGTTGGCCCGCTGAGGTCTCACCGGCCGACGTTTACCTCGTCATTGCGAACAAGGACGAGACCGCTCGCGAAGGCGCCGAAGGCCTCGCCGCGCAGCTCGACCGCGCGGGACTCGAAGTGATCCTCGACGACCGCAAGGCATCGCCGGGCGTGAAGTTCAAGGACTCCGAGCTGATCGGTGTTCCGCTGATCGTTGTCGTCGGCCGTGGTTGGGCCGACGGCAAGGTCGAGATTCGCGACCGCTTCACCGGCGAGAGCCGTGAGATCGACGCCAATTCAGCGATCGAGGAGATCATCGCCGCAGTTCGCGGCTGATTCGAATAGCTGTCCGGGCCGCCGCAGTCACCTTCCGAGGTGTCTGCGGCGGCCCTTCTTTTCTGCCACAATCGTGGCTATGGAACGCGAACCGGATTGGGCAGAAGTCGACGGCTATCTCGTTTCCACGTTGGTAGGTGAAGATCCGGTTCTCGACGCGGCACTCGCCGCCAATTCCGAGGCAGGTCTCCCGCCCATCGACGTGGCGCCGAACCAGGGCAAGCTCCTCAACCTTCTGGCGCGAATGTGCTTGGCGCGCAATGTTCTCGAGATCGGAACGCTCGGCGGATACAGCACGATCTGGCTCGCTCGCGCGGTCGGTCCCTCGGGCCAGGTCATCACGCTGGAATTCGATCCCACCCATGCGGATGTCGCTCGGGCGAATATCGAGCGTGCCGAACTGGCTGACCGTGTCGACATCCGCGTCGGCGCTGCGCTCGACAGTCTCCCGTTGATCGCGAAAGAAGAGTTGGGACCTTTCGACTTGGTCTTCATCGACGCCGACAAGGAGAACAACACCGAGTACGTGCGGTGGGCGTTGGCCCTTTCGCATCCCGGAACCGTCATCATCGTGGACAACGTGGTGCGTGGGGGACATGTGTCCAACCCGGATATCGACGACGAGCGCGTCAAAGCGAGTCGAGCGGTGTTGGAGATGATCGCGGCCGAGCCGAAACTCGACGGCACCGCCATTCAAACCGTGGGTTCGAAGGGATGGGACGGGTTTGCCGTTGCAGTAGTGAACGAGTGAGCGCAGACTCGAAGCGGTGAGGATGCTGGGGGCAGCAAAGGCGGCATGGCGATGGGTGCGCAGTGCTCCCGGTACCTACGTCTGGTTGCTGGCCCTGCTGTTCACCACGCTCTTCCTTCGGCATCTGCCCGACAATGTCGAGGAGCGTTTTCTCGGCAAGCGCTCGACCAATCTGCATCACCTGGCCGAAGACCCGCTGCGAGTCCTGTTCTCGAGTGCCTTCTGGCTCGAAGGTGGCGGTTGGTTGGGATACCTGGTTCTCTTCACCATCTTTCATGCAACGGCTGAGCGTTGGCTCGGGACGTGGCGGTGGCTGTGTGTTGTCGTCATCGCCCACGTCGGAGCCACGTACATCAGCGAAGGTGTTCTGTACGAAGGTATTCGGCACGGATACGTGGCGGAGTCGGCGGTCAACACTCTCGACGTGGGTGTGAGCTACGGTCTGGCCGGCATCATGGGGATTCTGGTGTACCGCATCGTCGATCCGTGGCGATACGTCTATCTCGCGGGGCTGTTGCTCTTCTACGGTGTACCTCTGATTTTCGCCACCAATTTCACCGCCATCGGCCACATGTCTGCGTTGTTGCTCGGGTTGGCGTGCTACCCGATCACGCGTGCTCGGGCGGGCACGTGGAATCCGATGGACCTGTGGCATTCGCGAAGAATCGCAGGTCTTCCATGAATCGCACCGCGGAAAGTTACCCGCTGGTAGTTTAGCGTCATCGACGAAAGGTAATGACGTGTCTGGCACCGATGGATTGCTCTTCAACCCCCATACTTACGACCCCGCTCAGTTCGATCCGGAGACCCGCCGTTTGCTGCGAGCCACCATCGAATGGTTCGAGAGCCGCGGTAAGAAGCAACTGCTTCAGGACGACCTCGACGCCGTGTGGGTCTCCGACTTTCTCGAATTCGTCGGCAAGGAGAAGTTGTTCGCGACGTTCCAGACTCCGGCGGCATTCGCCGACGGTGACGAGAACCGTCGTTGGGACGGTGCCCGCAACGCGGCCTTGAGTGAGATCTTCGGTTTTTACGGACTCGCTTACTGGTACGCCTGGCAGGTCACGATCCTCGGACTCGGACCGATCTGGATGAGTGACAACGACGCTGCGAAGAAGCGTGCAGCGCAGGAACTTGCCGACGGTGGTGTCATGGCGTTCGGGCTGTCCGAGCGCGACCACGGCGCCGACGTGTACTCCACCGACATGCTCCTCACTCCCACCGACGGCGACGTCGCCTTCCGCGCGAGCGGCGAGAAGTACTACATCGGAAACGGCAACGTAGCCGGAATGGTGTCTGTGTTCGGGCGTCGTACCGACGTCGAGGGCCCCGAAGGCTACGTGTTCTTTGTCGCCGACAGTGCACATCCGAACTATCAGCTCGTGGACAACGTCCTGCGCGGGCAGATGTATGTCAGCAATTTCCGCCTCGACGATTACCCGGTGCGCGAGGAAGACATTCTGCACACCGGCGTCGCCGCATTCGAGGCCGCGCTCAACACGGTCAACGTCGGAAAGTTCAACCTCTGCACCGGCTCCATCGGCATCACCGAGCATGCGTTCTTCGAGGCAATAACTCACGCGCAGAATCGAATTCTGTACGGCAATCCCGTCACGGATTTTGCCCACGTTCGCGCCGCCTTCGTCGACGCGTACTCACGTCTGATCGCGATGAAGCAGTTCAGTGCGCGGGCGGTCGACTACTTCCGCAGCGCCAGCCTCGAGGACCGTCGCTACCTGCTGTTCAATCCCATGACCAAGGCCAAGGTCACCTCCGAAGGTGAGAAGGTGGTCGGGTTGCTGCACGATGTGATCGCAGCCAAGGGATACGAGAAGTCAACGTACTTCCGCGAGGCAGCGCAGATGATCGGCACGCTGCCCAAGCTCGAGGGCACCGTCCACGTCAACGTCGGCCTGATTCTCAAGTTCTTGCCGAACTATCTGTTCAACTCGGCGCAGTTCCCGGAGATCGTCACGCGCGACGACGCCGCCGACGACGAGTTCTTCTGGAACCAGGGGCCTACCCGCGGCGCTGCGAAGATTCAGTTCCACGAGTGGAAGCCCGTCTACGAGAAGCACTCTTCGATTCCGAACGTCGCCCGTTTTTACGAGCAGGCGATCGCGCTCACCGAATTGCTCACTGCTGCAGCGCCGGACGCGCAGCAGCAGAAGGATCTCGATTTCATGCTCAACGTCGGGCACCTGTTCTCTCTCGTCGTCTACGGTCATCTGATTCTCGAACAGGCCGAGATCAGCGGGCTCGACGCCGACGTTGTCGATCAGATCTTCGACTTCCAGATTCGTGACTTCTCGGGATACGCGATCGCGCTGCACGGAAAGCCGTCGTCGACACCCGAGCAGCAGAAGTGGGCCCTGGCCGCGGTGCGGAAGCCTGTTGTCGACAGTGAACGCTTCGACCGGGTGTGGCAGCAGGTCAAGGCGTACGACGGTGCATACGAGATGCGCGCATGACCGCGCCGGTGACGCGCGAGCAGTTGATGGCCGTCGTGGAGGGATCCCCGAAAGCCGTCGGCGCGCATGACCGCTCGACCTGGGTGGCCCTGTTTGCCGGCGACGGACAGGTCAACGACCCTGTAGGTTCACGTCCGCACAACGGTCAGGCGGCGATCGAGAGTTTCTACGACACGTTCATCGCCCCCAATTCGATCACCTTCCATGTCGAGCGCGACATCGTGTGCGGCCGGACGGTGTGGCGCGATCTGAGCCTCGCTACCGAGATGTCGACCGGAGTCGTTCTCGACGTTCCGATGCACTTGCGCTACGACTTGGTGGGGGAGCCCGATTCCTTGCGGATCGGAACCCTCTACGCGCATTGGGAATTGGCGACGATGTTGAGCCAGCTCGCGACTGCTGGTGTGGCGGGGGTGAAGGCGGCCGCGAAGTTGACGCCGCAGTTGCTCTCGAACCAGGGGATCGGCGGGGCGCTCGGGTTCTCGCGCGGCATCTTCGGCGTCGGAGACAAAGGCAAGAAGGCAGCGTCGCGGTTCCTCGATGCGGCCGCTGTCGGCCGAACGCCGCCGGTACCCGTCGAGCTTCCGGCGGGGACGCAGTTGTCCAACGCTGATGTCAACGCTCTGCTCACCGGCGTGACGAAGAGCAAGATGCTGGTTGCCGGTCGCACCGTGACGGCGAGCGTCATCGTGTGCGGGGAACCGGCCATCGCATTGTTCGGCTTCGAGGCGAGCGGTCATCGACTCAATCGGGTGCGTTTCTTCACCGAGAGCTGACATAGAGCCCTCCACATGCAGGTCAGGCTCGGCGCGCCACTCCGGCGCGCCGAGCCTTCGCTTTTCTGAGAATTGTCAGATCGCCCCGAGATCCGCAGACAGCCAGTGCTGCGGATTCATGTAGATCGCTACCTGTTCGCCCAACTGCGATCGCGCGAATTCGAGATACCCGTCGACCTTGTCCGGAGCCAGGTAACGCCGCGAGACTTCGACCAGCATCTCGTCGGTGCCCGGAACGATCTTGTCGACGGATCCGCTGACGCTGACGTAACGGATTGTCGGATCGAGCCTTTCGGCCATCAACGAGAAATGCCCGGCCGACTCGATGAGTCGTGCCTTTCGCGAATCCTTGCCCGTGAGGATCCATGGTTTGCCACCGGGTGAGTACAGGTACCAGATCGGGACGGTCAACGGACCGCGCTCGGTGCCGTCCGCCACGGACAGCGCCCCGATGTGGGGTTCGGCCAGGAACTGTTCACGCTCATTTTCGGAGAGTGCCATTCCTCGAGATTACCGCGACGTTTGACATGGCGTTGTGACTCCGTACACAATCGATGTGCTCATTATGAACAGGCGTTCGCAATGCGAACACGTTTTCGATCCGAACTACTGGATCCCAACCGGTCGCGAACGCCCACAAGCAGTGAATGTCGAGGATCCGATGACCGCACATACGCAGTCGAGTTCAATCACCGGTTCGCCTGGGGCGCGTGCCGCAATGTGGGTAGCACCGTTGTGTTGGATCGCTGTGCTTCTGGACGGATTCGACCTGGTCGTACTCGGCGCGGTCATTCCTTCGCTTCTCGACTACGACCCGTGGGGTTTGAGTACCGGCACGATTACGATGATCTCGACCTTCGGGCTCATCGGCATGACCATCGGCGCCCTCGTCATCGGCACTCTCACTGACGTCATCGGTCGACGCCGCGCGCTGCTGTACGCCGTTGCCGCATTCTCGATTCTGACTCTGTTGTGCGCAATTGCGCCCAATCCGTTCATCTTCGGGCTGCTGCGCTTCCTTGCCGGTGTGGGGCTGGGTGGCGCCCTACCGACGGCATTGGCTCTGGTCAACGAATTCTCGAAGAAACAAGGCGGTGGATCTGCGTCGACCATGCTGATGACCGGCTACCACGTCGGCGCCGTTGCCACCGCAGCGCTGGCGCTCGTCGTGATCGAACCTTTCGGTTGGCGAGCGATGTTCGTTGTGGGCGCACTTCCTGCCGTCGCCCTGATTCCACTCATGTTGCGGTATCTGCCGGAATCCCCGTCGTACCTTCTCGCTCACGGAAAGCGTGCCGAAGCCGAGGAAATCGCTGCCCGTTACGGAGTCGAACTCGAGATTGCGCCCACGTCCGAAGTTGAGCGCGCCGAAGCCGCCAATCCCGTTCGCGCACTGTTCTCTTCGAAGTTCTTGCGCAACAGCATCGCCATCTGGATCACCAGTTTCATGGGCTTGCTGCTCGTCTACGGATTGAACACATGGCTTCCGACGATCATGCGTGAGGCCGGTTACAACCTCGGGGCGTCGTTGACGTTCCTTCTGGTCCTCAATGCCGGCGCCGTCGTCGGGCTGTTGATCGCCGGGGGCGTCGCGAACAAGATCGGCCCGCGGACTGCAGCCATCGTGTGGTTCGCCGGAGCTGCACTGTTCCTGGCGCTTCTGAGTGTGAAGGTGTCGTTCGGAATCTACGTGATGGTCTTCCTCGCCGGATGCTTCGTATTCAGCGCGCAGGTACTGGTCTACGCCTTCACGAGCGCCAATCACCCACCTCAGATTCGCGCGACCGCGCTCGGATGGTCGGCAGGTGTCGGCCGGGTCGGTGCGATCTGTGGCCCGATCCTGGGCGGAGTCCTCCTGGGTGCGGGTTACGCCGTGCCGTGGGGCTTCTACGCTTTCGCGCTCGTCGAACTGCTCGGAGCAATTTCTATCTCCTGCACACGGGTGCGCACCTGAAATACCAGTTTCGCTGGTTGACGTGCTACTGCTATCGTAAAACATGAGTATGAAGAGTAGCGCTATCGTCGCGCCGCAGGAACCGCTACCGATGCCATCGTCTCGATCCGGTTTGTGGTGGGGCTTGCTCGGTGTGCTGGCGTTCTCGTTCACCGTTCCGCTCACGAGGGTCGCCGTCGCGGATCTCGACCCCCTGTTCGTCGGTGCGGGCCGCGCCGTCGTTGCCGGGGCCCTTGCGATTGTGATGCTGTCGGTTACTCGCGCGACGCTTCCGACGCTTCGGCAGTGGTTGCGCATCGCACTCGTGACTGTTGGTGCGGTACTGGGGTTTTCACTGTTCACCACGTTTGCGTTGCAGACATCGCCGGCGAGTCACGCGGCAGTCGTGATCGGGCTACTTCCCGCTGCGACCGCGGTATTTGCGGTCGTCCGAGGAAAAGAGCGTCCCAGTAAGGGATTCTGGTGGGCAAGCGCCGCCGGCGCGGTATCGGTCGTAGGGTTCGTGGCGATTGCAAACGGCGGACTCGGCTCGTTTCATCTCGCTGATCTTCTTCTGTTCGCCGCGGTGGTGTGTGCAGCGCTGGCATATTCGGAAGGTGCGTTGCTGGCCCGCGAGATCGGGTCGTGGCAGACGATTGCCTGGGCATTGATTCTCGGACTGCCGGTCACGATTGCGTTGACGGTGGCGTCCATGGCCCAGGCTCCGGTCTCTGCCGATGTGAATTCGTGGCTTTCGTTTGCCTACCTGGGATGCGTGAGTATGTTTCTCGGGTTCTTTCCTTGGTACCGGGGTCTGGCGATCGGTCCCATTTCCACTGTGAGCCAAACACAGTTGGTTCAACCGGTGCTCAGCATTGCCTGGTCGGCGCTGATACTCGGTGAGACGTTGTCACCCTCGATCGTGGCCGGCGGTGTCGTCGTCATCGGGTGTGCCTGGCTTGCCCTGAAGGCGCGAGTGGCAGCGCCGCGTGCTGTGCCGGCACGCGACGCGACCACTGCTACTGATGAATCAGAAAAGCGGGCCGCCACCGAAGGCACTGCGGTGTGACGCCGGTTGTTTCCCGTTGGCGTCGGTGATTCCGTACTCGACGGCCGTCTCGGCGGTGATCAGTGTGTGACCGCTGCGCGCGTTCACTTCTGGATCGTTGGCCAATGCAGTGATGACTTGGCCGACGAATTCCGGGGTTTCGGCCTCGGCCAGTGAGAAGCCTTCGAAGCTCTCGATCCCACTCGCCTCCATCCGCTCGTTGCGGATCAACCCGAGCCAGAAGGAAAGTGCGGTGACGCCGGTCCCCTTCAATTCGACAGCCATGTCCGCGGCCATCTTGTCCAAACCTGCCTTCGACATCCCGTACAGCACAGAGTGCAGGTACCCGCGGGTGCCGAACGACGAGATGTTGCCGATCACTCCACTGCCCCGGGGAACCATCAACTTCGCCGCTTCCACCGAAGCAACGTAGTGGGCGCGCAGTCCGATTCCGATCAGCGAATCCCAATCGTCGATCGGCCTCTTCCAGAACGGATCGGCGAAGCCTGCATAACCCGCCGGGTTTGCCCAGACGTTGTTGACCAGAAGATCGAGGCGGCCTGACTGTTCCTCGGCGATGCGTGCAAACAGGTCGACGATCTGTTGATCGTCGGCGTGATCGCACTGCACGGCAATGCCGTGACCACCGCGCTCGGTGATCTCGGCTGCGGTGCGATCGAGTGGGCCGTCGTCGCCGACGGTTCCTCGGGCCGTCACGTACACCGTCCATCCGTCGCTTCCCAGCGCGAGGGCAATGCCCTTGCCGACGCTCCGGCTGGCACCGGTTACGAGCGCAACTTTTCCGTTCGTCGTCATCGCGGCCCACCCAACGAACCCTCGGCGATGTCAGCGTCCGGGGAAAGGGGAGTGGTGATCGACCACGTCTCCGTGAAATGGCATTGACTCATTTTCCACATACCGTCCTCGATCACGTACTTGTCGTCGTATTCGCCGGTCATCAACTTCTCGGTGCGCCCGACGGTGTCGATCTGGCGGAACTGCAGAGCCCATCGCCCCACCGCCGACGTCTCCGAGGTCAGTGTGATGTCGGGATGCAATCCGTGATGCATGTCGAGGACCGCGTACCGGCCGTCGACCTTGCGAAGAGCGATCTTCTCGAAGATGTCCGCCATCGGCCCCGCGTCGTCGAAGGCGCCGAGGCGGCCGTAGTCGATCGACGCTCCGGAACGGATGAAGCTGTTGCGGAACCCAACTGGATCCTTGGCATCACATGCTCGCCAGTAGCCGTGCTTGAGCTTCTTGATTTCCTCGATCTGTTCGAGTGCGTCGAGGCGTTGTGCGAGATCCAACGTCGGTCCTTTTCGTCTGGGTTTCCCGGAGACATGTCGGATCGACTGTAGGGTGTCCTCAGTCACATGTGTGTAGTTTTTCCCAGTGACCGGTCAGGAATCGGTGTCGGTTTCGCTCGAGGATTCGTCGCCGGTGAGCGTGATCGCAGTCGAGTCGCTGAAGACGCTGCCCCAGAGCTCGCCGAGGGCTGGATCTTCTTCGGCGTGTTCGGGCGCCATCATTGCGAGCAGATTGTTGATCAGCATCCCGTTCGCGATGAACAAACGCGCTTGCTCGGGTGTGCAACCGGTGCGCTCGCGCAGCAAGGTGTAGATGCCGGACATGGCGTTCCGGGAGACGGCGGCGACATCATCGGTGCTGGTGGCGAAGCCGTGCAACATGACAAGCAGTAGGTCTCGGTCGAGAACCAGCTCGCCGTAGGCGGATCCGAGTTCGGCCCAGAACTGCGGATTGCTCGGATCGATCGTGACCGTATCCAATTTGTCGTTGAAGGTGCGGACGATTTCGTCGAGCGCGCGCGTGAACACTGCGTGGAACAAATCTGCCTTGGTTCCGAACATGCGCACGACGTAGGGCTGCGAGACACCGGCTTCCTTGGCGACGGCGTCCGTACTGGTCCCCGAGTATCCACCCTTTGCGAATGCTCGCGTTGCCGCGGCAAGGACCAACGCGCGACGTTCCGGTGCGCTCATCCTGCGGGTACGTGGTTCAGCTGCACCGATCGACATGTTGACACGTTATCACCGGATAGCTTAGTTTCGACCTAAGTAATCATTCGATGCCTTAAGGCACCTTCACTCGAGGAATCACGATGACCGTTTTGACGAAGTCCGGATCGGACGCCGCATCCGGGTCGGAAAGCAGTGGAGGACGTAAGGTTCCGATCGCGATAGCGATGGTTGCTGCCTCTCTGCCCATGTTCATGGCCACCCTCGACAACCTCGTGATGACGAGCGCGCTGCCGGTGATCGAGAAGGAGCTGAATGCGTCCGTCGGGCAACTTCAGTGGTTCATGAATGCGTACACGCTCTGCTTTGCGACGCTGATGCTTTCGGCGACGACGCTCGGCGATCGGTGGGGGCGCCGCAAGATGTTCGTGTTCGGGATCGGGCTGTTCACGGCGGCGTCGATTGCTTCGGCGTTGTCGACGACACCAAGCCTGCTCATCGCGGCCCGAGCCTTTCAGGGCGCCGGCGCTGCCGCGATCATGCCGCTCTCACTCACTCTCCTCGTGGCAGCGGTACCGGAAGCCAAGCGTGCCATGGCAATCGGCGTCTGGGGTGGCGTCTCCGGCCTGGGGATCGCGATGGGTCCCGTGGTCGGTGGAGCGGTAGTCGACGGGTTCTCGTGGCAGGGGATCTTCTGGATCAACGTGCCGGTTGCGATCGTCGCTGTTCCTCTCGCGTTGTATGCGTTGCGTGAATCGACCGGTCGCACACAGCCTCTCGACCTTCCCGGTGTCGCACTCGCCGGACTCGGTGTGTTCCTGGCGGTGTGGGGGATCGTTCACGGCAACGACGAGGGCTGGGGATCGCTTGGAGTAGTTGCGTCGTTGGTCGGTTCCGCAGTCGCGTTGGCACTGTTCGTTTTTCGCGAGATGAAGACCTCGCATCCGGTCATGCCCCTACGTCTGTTCCGCTCACGCAGCTTCTCGATGGCGAACGTCATCGGCTTGACCTTCTCGATCGGAATCTTCGGGGCGGTGTTCCTGCTCTCGCAGTACCTCCAGATCGTGATGGGCTACAGCCCGTTCCAAGCAGGCCTGCGGACGCTTCCGTGGACGGCAGCGCCGATGATCTTCGCGCCTCTCGCCGGTTTTCTGGCGCCGAAGGTCGGGCTCCGTTCGCTTCTGCTGACCGGTCTGTTGCTCCAGGCCGGAGCATTGTTCTGGTTGGCAGCGTTGATCGGTCCCGACGTGACGTACGGGTCGCTGGTTCCGGCTCTACTGATGGCGGGAATCGGTATGGGCCTGACCTTCGCGCCGAGCTCGACGGCGGTACTCGTCGATATGGACGAGCCTGATCACGGAACGGCCAGTTCGACCAACTCGACGCTTCGTGAGATCGGTGTTGCACTGGGAATCGCGGTTCTCACTGCGGTCTTCCTTGCCGCCGGCGGTGCCCTCACGCCCCTCGGTTACGGAGATGCGCTGACACCTGCACTGCGCGTCGGCGGTTGCTTCGTGTTAGTGGCCGTGGTCGCGGCGTGGTTCGTGCCCTCGCATCGCAAGGCCTGAGCACTGCTGTGCGCCTTTATTAACCGCCGGGGGTTAATAAAGGCGCACAGCAGTTACGAAGCCGGGTCCCCCGGGAACGCTGAGGTGGCCGGAGCGGTTCCCAGCGCGGACCGCCATCCGGCGCCGCGGATTGCCGCATCGGTCAGGCCGTCGATTCCGAACGTGCGGAGTTGGTCGGTATCGACCTGTTCGACGAATGCCCTGTAGGTCACGGCGGTGTCGGATTCGATCTGTGCTGCCAGTTGTGCCGCGGTAACGGCGTCCGTCACCGGAAACGGGATCTCGTAAGCTGCCGCGGCTGTCGGTGGGGTCACGCCCGCGTCGGTCGACAGGGCAACCAGCGCATCACGTCGTGCGCGGTGCGCTGCTGTGTGCGTGGCAACCTCGTTGACACGGGCAGGATTCGAAAACGCGGCAACCACTCCGTAAGCGAAGATCGCGGCATTCTCTGATTCGATTGCGGTCAGCAAGGCAGAACTCTCGGATCGACGGGTGTGCGAAGTGATCACGGAAGCAACACCGCAACCTGAGTCGAGCACGACGCGCTGATCGAACCGAGCAGGCCCGCGCGATAGCCGGACATCGTCCGAGCGAGATCCGCGGCACTGCGCGCCGAATCGGCCAGCGAGGTACTCAAGGTTTCGACGCCCGTAGGAGCGTTTGCGACCGAGGTCGACGGGGGCGCTGTGGTCGTAGCGGCGCCGCTGCCCGCTGCTCGCGCAATCTCGGCGTCGAGTTCGAGTGCATGCGCTGTGCGTTCGGCGCTGATCGTGGTCAGTGATGCCGACTTGTCCGGCGCAAGAGCGATGGCGGCGGTTGCTGCTGCCGCGTCGGAGCGGGCTCGATCGGCCTGGGCCGTCAGCTGGTCGACTTCTGCAGCCGCCTCCGCTGTGCCGTTGTCGGTGCAGGCGGACAACGAGAAGGCCGCAGCGCCCAACGCTGCTGCAGTTCCCGTCATCTTGAGCGCACTCCGCCGGGAGAGTGGGGTAGTAGTCATGGGCGTCAGCACCAGTCCATCGTGCCAGGTGGTCGGCCGATCGTTCGAATCCGCGGCACGTGTTCAAGTGTGACGTGCGTCGGGCACTCTGGTCACGGAGACGCGCAATGAGCGGTACTCTTGGATGCTTGCAGCATGTGGCACCTGGTGTCTTTTCATGCTCGCAGCCGCCCACGTCGACAGTCGACACAAGTCGGACAATCGACGACAACTGAAATGAGGAGTTCGCGAGATGCCGGTGCCATCCAGGGAGAGGGTGATCGAGCTGATCTCCGAACTCGTGCACGCCCAGGGTTATGACGTCGAAGACGTTGTCGTGACCAGTGCGGGCAAGCACAGCGCGGTGCGCATCATGGTCGACAGCGATGCCGGGATCGAGCTCGATGCCGCCGCGGAGATCAGCAGACTCGTTTCGGAACTTTTCGACACCCTCGAGGAAATCGGTGAAACGCCGTACACCCTCGAGGTGACCTCTCCGGGAATCGATCGCCCACTGACGCTCGATCGTCACTGGCGTCGGGCTCGCGGACGTAAAGCGCGAATCGATCTGGCCGGCGAGACCGTGGTGGGCCGTATCGGAACGTTGAACGACGATTCCGTGGCAGTTGTCATCGGTGGCCGTGGCGGACTGACCGTGCGCGAGATTGCACTGGGCGACGTTCAGAAGGCTGTAGTTCAGGTGGAGTTCTCGAAGCCCAGTGAGGCGGAGTTGGAACTCGCGGGCGGCATCCCGGAGGGGCGCGCAGTTCCCTCCGATGCGGTTGACCTCACCGAGGACTCGGGCGTGGACAGTGTCGAAGACGACGAAGCAGAATTAGAAGACGTAGAAAACGAAGAAGGGTTCGACAAGTGAATATCGACATTGCAGCGTTGCGAGCGATCGAAGCCGAAAAAGGTGTCTCGATCGAAACTGTGATCGCCACGATCCAGACCGCGCTGCTGACGGCGTACCGCCACACCGAGGGGCACAAGCAGAACGCTCGGATCGATGTCAACATCAAGACCGGTTCGGTGCGAGTGATGGCGCACGACACCGATGCCGACGGCAACATGATCGGTGAGGAGTGGGACGACACTCCCGAGGGATTCGGACGCATCGCGGCCACCACCGCACGCCAGGTCATCCTGCAGCGTCTGCGCGACGCCGAGCACGAGCGCAGTTTCGGTGAGTTCTCGACCCATGAGGGTGAAATCGTCGGCGGTGTCATTCAGCGTGACACGCGTGCGAATTCCCGCGGAATGGTCGTCGTCCGAATCGGCAGCGAATCCAATGGCGCCGAAGGATTGTTGCCGCCTGCAGAACAGGTTCCCGGCGAGAACTACGAGCACGGTGAGCGCATCAAGTGCTACGTCGTCGGGGTTGCTCGCGGAGCCCGCGGCCCACAGATCACCCTCTCGCGGACCCACCCGAACCTGGTTCGCAAGTTGTTCGCACTCGAGGTTCCAGAGATTGCGGACGGCAGCGTCGAGATCATCAACGTCGCGCGCGAAGCGGGGCATCGTTCCAAGATCGCCGTCGCCTCACGTGTGCAGGGGCTCAACGCAAAGGGTGCATGCATCGGCCCGATGGGTCAGCGCGTCCGCAACGTCATGAGCGAACTCGCGGGGGAGAAGATCGACATCATCGACTTCGACGAAGATCCCGCGACGTTTGTGGGCAACGCACTTTCCCCGTCGAAAGTGGTCTCCGTCACTGTCGTCGATCCCGAGGCTCGTGCGGCCCGTGTCATCGTGCCCGATTTCCAGCTTTCGTTGGCCATCGGAAAAGAGGGTCAAAATGCCCGCCTGGCTGCGCGGTTGACGGGTTGGCGTATCGACATTCGTAGCGATGCGGCACCCGTTGGCGACGCGTCCGACCGGCCCGCCACGTCCAACGGATAACGGTGGAATGCAGTGATCGAGACGGTTCGGCGGTAGAGTGGACAATGGTTCGACGTGAGTCCTCGGATTCTGCGCGCGTGAAACCCGGTTCGCCGGTCAGAACGTGTGTGGGATGCAGGGAACAAGGGTCGGCTGTCGATCTGTTGAGGGTCGTGGTTGGTGAGCAGGGGCCGGAGGGTTCCCCGCTCGTCCCCGACGTATCGCGAAGACTCCCCGGTCGAGGTGCATGGCTGCACCTGGATCCGAGTTGTCTGAGCCTGGCAGAGCGGCGCCGAGCATTCAGCAGAGCACTGCGAGTGTCCGGAAATCTGGACACGTCCGCTGTCGACCAGCTGGTCGACGCAGTTCACACAAAAGCAGTACCTCTCGAGAAGAACAGGCACAAGCACTCATGAGCACACCGTGAAGCACCAACGATGAACGTCCATCGGCGATAACCCGAGGTCGTGCGGGACCCACATCTGTGGGATGCCTCCTGCTCGACCTCATCAGTGAGGAGAGCAGTGGCAGGCAAGGCCCGCGTGCACGAGTTGGCTAAAGAACTCGGTGTCACCAGCAAGGAACTACTCGCAACGCTCAAGGAGCAAGGCGAGTTCGTGAAGTCTGCGTCATCCACAGTGGAGGCGCCCGTCGCCCGTCGTCTGCGGGAGTCATTCCCGTCGGCAGGCGGAGCAGAAACCAAGTCCGAGACCGGCGCAGCCGCTCCGGCGGCTCGCCCCGCGGCAAAGCCCGGCGCACCGTCGCCGTCGGCTGCAAAGCCTGGCGCACCGCGTCCCGGCCCCAAGCCGGCCGCACCCGCACCGGCTGCTCCCGCAGCTCCGGCCCCGGCAGCCCCCGCGGCTCCCGCAGCCGCTGCTCCGGCAGCACCGTCAGCGCCGGTCCCCACCCCGACGTTCAACGCTCCGAAACCAGCACAGCCGGCACGTCCGGCTCCGGCTGCTCCCGCAGCGTCGGCACCGGCAGCCCCCGCGGCTCCGGCCGCACCGTCCACCGGCGCAAAGCCCGGCGGACCGCGTCCGGGACCGAAGGCACCTCGCGTCGGTAACAACCCGTACTCCTCGGCACCCGCCGAGCGTCCGGCACCTCGTCCGGCTCCCGGCGCACCGCGTCCGGGCGCAGGTCAGGGCGGTTCTCGTCCGGCTCCAGGTCAGGGCGGTCCCCGTCCGGCTCCCGGTCAGGGCGGTTCTCGTCCGGCTCCGGGTCAGGGCGGTCCCCGTCCGGCTCCCGGTCAGGGTGGACCCCGTCCGCCTGCAGGTCAGGGCGGACCCCGTCCCAGCCCCGGCTCCATGCCTCCTCGCCCGAACCCGGGTGCAATGCCTGCTCGTTCCGCTCGTCCCGCGCCCGGTGGCGGCGGACGTCCGGGTCGTCCCGGTGGCGCTCCCGGTGGTCGTCCGGGTGGCGGCGGTGGATACCGCGGTGGCGGCGCTCCCGGCGCCGGTGCTGGTGCAGGTGCTCCCGGTGGAGCAGCTCCGGCCGGTGGATTCCGCGGTCGTCCCGGCGGCGGTGGCCGTCCCGGTCAGCGCGGCGCAGCGGCAGGTGCATTCGGTCGTCCCGGCGGAGCAGTTCGCCGTGGACGTAAGTCGAAGCGGGCGAAGCGCGCCGAGTACGAAAGCATGCAGGCTCCCGCAGTCGGCGGCGTCAGGCTGCCACGCGGCAACGGCGAGACCATCCGTCTCGCTCGCGGCGCATCGCTGTCGGACTTCGCGGACAAGATCGACGCGAACCCCGCAGCACTCGTGCAGGCGTTGTTCAACCTCGGTGAGATGGTCACGGCAACTCAGTCGGTCAACGACGAGACGCTGGAGCTGCTCGGCGGCGAAATGAACTACGTCGTGCAGGTCGTCAGCCCGGAGGACGAGGATCGCGAGCTGCTCGACAGCTTCGACCTCACCTACGGCGAGGACGCCGGCGGAGAAGAGGACCTCGAGTCCCGTCCGCCTGTGGTCACCGTCATGGGCCACGTCGACCACGGTAAGACCCGTCTGCTCGACGTGATCCGTAAGGCGAATGTCCGTGAGGGCGAAGCCGGCGGCATCACGCAGCACATCGGTGCCTACCAGGTGCTGACCGAGCTCGAGGGCAACGAGCGTCTCGTGACGTTCATCGACACCCCCGGTCACGAGGCCTTCACGGCCATGCGTGCTCGTGGTGCCAAGGCCACCGACCTCGCGATCCTTGTTGTCGCAGCCGACGACGGCGTCATGCCGCAGACGGTGGAAGCGATCAACCACGCCCAGGCGGCCGACGTGCCGATCGTGGTCGCGGTGAACAAGATCGACAAGGAAGGCGCGAACCCGGACAAGATCCGGCAGCAGCTCACCGAGTACGGACTGGTGGCCGAGGAATACGGCGGAGACACCATGTTCGTCGACATCTCGGCGAAGCAGGGTCTCAACATCGACGCACTGCTCGAAGCAGTGCTGTTGACGGCCGACGCTTCCCTGGATCTGCGCGCCAACCCGGACATGGACGCTCAGGGTGTTGCCATCGAGGCGCACCTCGACCGTGGCCGCGGCCCCGTCGCTACCGTGCTCATTCAGCGCGGAACGCTGCGGGTCGGCGACTCGATCGTTGCCGGCGATGCTTACGGCCGCGTCCGCCGCATGGTGGACGAGCACGGTCAGGACGTCCACGAGGCACTGCCTTCACGTCCGGTCCAGGTCATCGGCTTCACGTCGGTCCCCGGTGCAGGCGACAACCTGCTCGTGGTCGACGAGGACCGTATCGCTCGTCAGATCGCGGACCGTCGCAACGCACGTAAGCGCAACGCGCTTGCAGCGAAGAGTCGTAAGCGCATCAGCCTCGACGATCTCGATGCAGCTCTGAAGGAACATTCACAGCTGAACTTGATCCTCAAGGGTGACAACTCGGGAACCGTGGAGGCCCTCGAAGAGGCTCTCCTCGGAATTCCGATCGACGACGAGGTGCAGTTGCGCGTCATCGACCGCGGTGTCGGTGGCATCACGGAGACCAACGTCAACCTGGCTGCTGCGTCCAACGCGATCATCATCGGCTTCAACGTCCGCGCCGAAGGCAAGGCAACGGAGCTGGCGAACCGTGAGGGCGTCGACATTCGCTACTACTCGGTGATCTACCAGGCCATCGACGAGGTCGAAAAGGCACTCAAGGGTCTGCTCAAGCCGGTGTACGAAGAGGTCGAGCTGGGCAAGGCAGAGATCCGCGCCATGTTCCGTTCGTCCAAGATCGGCAACATTGCCGGTTGCTTGGTCACGTCGGGCAGCATCCGTCGCAACGCCAAGGCACGTCTCATCCGCGACAGCAAGGTCATCGCCGAGACGGTCACCATCTCCTCGCTCAAGCGGGAGAAGGAAGACGCTACCGAGGTTCGCGAAGGCTACGAATGTGGTTTGACCGTCACCTATTCCGATATCAAGATCGGTGACGTTCTCGAGTGCTACGAGCTTCGCGAGAAGCCGCGCGACTGATTATGTCGACACGGGCGTTGGGGCGGACGCACGTGAGTACTAGCTGACATGGACTCTCTCGGACTTGAACATACAAGTCCGAGAGAGTCCATTCGGCTCTGTCTAGGGGGAAAATGTTTGTAGGGGCACTGGAGTTCGACATCCTTTTCGGCGATGTCCACTCACTCAAGGAAAAGCGTTCGATGCTGTCGCCGATCCTGACGGAACTCCGTCGATTCGGTGTGAGTGCAGCGGAGGCGGGGGAGCAGGGACGCCTGCGTCGTGCGCTCGTGGGCGTCGGTGTGGTCAGTTCGTCCGTCGATCACCTGCACGACGTTCTCGATCATTGTGAGCGGGCGGTCGCCGAGCGTCCGGAGATTCAGTTGCTGGCTGTGCGAAGGCGAATTTTCGGCCCGGAAGACTGAGCGTCACCGATCTGTGTCGCTTAGCCACTCTTCCAGACGCCGTAACGAATCGAGTTCGTCGGCAAGGGATTCGGTGGCTTCGGGACCAACTGTGGCGGTGTTTGTGCTCACGCTCGACGCATGCGACAACTGACCTCTACCGATGGTGATTTGGTTGCCGGGTAGCCGATGGACGAGACTGTTGTCGGGAATAATTCTTGTTAACCAGAACTTTGATCGATCGAGTCACCTCGATTCGAGTGGCCAGGTAGAGGAGACTGACAGTCATGGTAGATCCAGCCCGGGCACGCAAGTTGGCAAAGCGTATCGGAACCATCGTCGCGACGGCGATCGATCACGAGATCAAGGATCCGCGACTCGCATTCGTGACCATCACGGACACCAAGGTCACCAACGATCTGCACGACGCGACGGTGTACTACACAGTCATGGGCGAGAAGGTCGATTCCGCACCCGATGTGGAAGCCGCCGCCGCAGGTCTCGAGAAGGCCAAGGGTGTTCTGCGCTCGAAGGTCGGTGCCGGAACCGGAGTTCGCTTCACACCGACTCTGACGTTTGTCGCCGATACCGTTCCCGACACCGCGCGTCATATGGAAGAACTGCTGGCCCGTGCCAAGGCCGCCGACGACGAGGTCGCCAAGGCGCGTGAGAATGCACAACCGGCCGGAGATGCAGATCCGTACAAGGAGCCGCGAGTGGCTTCGGACGAAGACGAGGCGTCGCCAGATGTTCGTGAAGCCGACTGACGCGCACCGAGAATGACGATCACCGCACTTTCGGACGTCGACCCCTGCGAGGCGAAGTTCGCTCAGGTGGCCGAGGTTCTCGAATCGGCACACACGGTGACAATTCTCTGCCATGTGCAGCCGGATGCGGACACGATCGGCAGCGGACTTGCACTCGGTCTCGTTCTCGAGCGTCGGGGAGTTTCGGTGCAGGTCGCGTTCAGTCGGCCGTCGGTGCTGCCCGAGTCGATGCGCGATTTCCCCGGTCTCCACTTGCTCGTGGCGCCCACTGATGTTCGGGAAAGTGTCGATGTACTGGTGACGGTGGATGTCGGCAGCGAGGGCCGTCTCGGTGAGTTGTCGAGTCGACTCGCCGGCGCGAATCGCACGATCGTCCTTGATCACCATCGCTCCAATTCCGAATTCGGAAGTATCAACGTCGTCGACGAAACCGCGGCTTCGACGACGGCGCTCATCGCACGATTCTTCGATGCGTGGGGAGTCGCGATCGATCGCGATATCGCGCACTGTCTCTATGCCGGACTGGTCACCGACACCGGCTCCTTCCGGTGGGGAGGTCCGCTTCCGCACGTGCTCGCGGCGCGTTTGCTGGCGACCGGCATCGACGGCGACGCGATTGCGCGAAAGCTGCTCGACACCCATCCATTCGGGTGGTTGCCGATGCTGGCTTCGGTACTCGGGTCCGCGGTGCTGGTCCCGGAAGCCGCGGACGGCCGTGGGCTGGTGTACGCGGTCATCCGACGCAGTGACATCGGCGATCTTCGCTCCGAGGAGATCGAGAGCGTCGTCGATATCGTGCGAACCACTTCGGAAGCCGAAGTTGCCGCAGTACTCAAAGAGTCGGTTTCCGGAAGCTGGTCGATCTCGTTGCGTGCAAAGTCGGCGATCGACGTGTCGGCGGTCGCTGAAAGTCTTGGTGGCGGCGGACATCGGCTGTCGGCCGGATACACGTCGACCAGTTCCAGCGACGAGATTGTTGCCGCGCTCGTCGCGGCACTCGGCTGAATCCGCGGCATTGAGCGAATCTGACGCCACCTCGGCGGGATCTTCGGCAGCTGATTTCGACGTCACTGGGCGACGAATCTTTTCCCTGGCGTTTCCGGCACTCGGGGTGCTGGCAGCCGAACCCCTCTATCTGTTGTTCGACATCGCCGTGGTCGGCCGACTCGGGGCACTCCCGCTGGCCGGGTTGGCAGTCGGTGGTCTGATCCTGTCGTTGGTGAGTACGCAGCTGACCTTCTTGTCGTACGGCACCACGGCGCGGGCCGCACGGCTTCACGGGGCGGGCCGCGAGCGCGACGCGGTGGGTGAGGGTGTTCAGGCGACCTGGCTGGCGGCCGCGATCGGCTTGGCCTTGGTCGTGATCGTGCAGGTGATCGCCGGCCCGCTGACTTCGGCGGTGGCCGGGACTCCCGACATCGCCGCGGCTGCGGAAAGTTGGCTCCGGATAGCGGTGTTGGGTGTTCCACTCATCCTGGTGGCCCTGGCCGGCAACGGCTGGATGCGCGGGGTTCAGAACACGGTGCGACCGCTGCGGTTCGTCCTTGTCGGCCTGGGTATTTCGGCGGTGTTGTGTCCGATTCTGGTGCATGGCTTGCTCGGTGCTCCGCGTCTGGAACTTGAAGGATCAGCTGTTGCGAATCTGGTGGGCCAGAGTGTTTCGGGTGTGCTGTTCGCCTGGGCGCTCTTTCGTGAACCGGTTTCGGCTCGACCACATTTTGCGATCATGCGGGCGCAGATGCTGATGGGCCGTGACCTGATTCTGCGCAGCCTCGCATTCCAAGCGTGTTTCGTTTCCGCGGCTGCAGTGGCGTCGAGGTTCGGTGCGGCTGTAGTCGGTGCACACCAAGTCGTCCTCCAACTGTGGAACCTGGTTTCGCTCCTTCTCGATTCCTTGGCGATCGCAGCTCAGACGCTGATCGGAGCGGCGCTCGGCGGTGGATTCGCAGCCGCGGCGAAAAGGATGACCTGGCGGATCACCGCATGGTCGACGGTATTTGCCGTGGTGCTCGCGATCTTCTTCGCCGCCGGCCACTCCGTGATCCCCGGACTCTTCACGTCCGACGCCGAGGTGCTCGGTCAGATGTCGATCGCATGGTGGTTCTTCGTCGCGATCATGCCGGTGGCGGGAATCGTCTTCGCACTCGACGGTGTTCTACTCGGCGCCGGGGACGTGGTGTTTCTGCGCAACGCGACCATGCTGTGCGCAGTTCTCGGGTTTCTGCCCGCGATCTGGCTCTCTCTCGCCTACGACTGGGGGCTCGCCGGAATTTGGGCAGGGCTTACCGTGTTCGTAGTACTTCGGATGGTCGCGGTGTCGTGGCGAGCGTTTTCCGGCAAGTGGGCAGTGACAGGTCCGGCGACGGCGAAGCGCGGAAGTTCAACTGAGGAAGCAGAGGGATCGTGGCAGCAAAGCTGATGGCGGTGAGCGACATTCATGTCGGTCACAACGGCAACAAGCCGATGACGGAGGAACTGTTTCCGGATTCGCCTGACGACTGGCTCATTCTCGCCGGAGATGTTTCCGAGAAAACTGACGACATTCGGTGGGCGTTGAAGCTCCTTCGCAGCCGATTCGCAAAGGTCATCTGGATTCCGGGCAACCACGAACTGTGGACGACCGCCAAGGATCCGGTTCAGATTCACGGAGCGCCGCGCTACGAGTACCTGGTCAACATGTGCCGCGAACTCGACGTCATCACACCCGAGGACCCGTTCCCGGTGTGGGAGGGAGACGATGGACCGGTCACGGTCGTCCCGATGTTTCTTCTCTACGACTACTCCTTCCTGCCGGAAGGTGCGCGAGACAAGGAACACGGGCTCGAGATCGCGCGTGACAAGAACGTCGTCGCCACCGACGAGTTCCTACTCTCACCGCAGCCGTATGCGACGCGCGACGCATGGTGCCGGGCGAGGATCGACTACACCCAGGCGCGGTTGGATGCGCTTCCCGAAGGCACAAGAACCGTTCTCGTGAACCATTTCCCGATGGTCCGGCAGCCGACGGACGTACTCATGTATCCGGAGTTCGCACTGTGGTGCGGAACCACCGCGACCGCCGACTGGCACGTGAAGTACAACGCGGTGTGCTCGGTGTACGGGCACCTGCACATCCCTCGAACCACGTACTACGACGGCGTCCGCTTCGAGGAAGTCTCACTCGGATACCCGCGCGAGTGGCGTCGGCGTGGACTGCCGGAGAAGTTGTTGCGTCAGATTCTTCCCGTTCCGGAGTACCCGCCGGGAACGCTCAACAAGTGGGGTGGCCACTTCAAGGTCACGCCGGAGCAGGAAGCCGAAGTCGAGCGCATGCGCGCCGGACGCTGAGAGGTATCGCTACGTGATCGAACAGATTCTTCCCGGTGGAGTTGCGACGGCCGAGGCCTTCGTGGATCCGCCCGGTCTGGTTCCGCACCCCAGTGAGGAGGCGTTGATCGGCCGCGCGGTCGAGAAGCGTCGTCGTGAGTTCGTGACCACCCGGCACCTTGCGCGTCAGGCGATGGGCAAGCTCGGTGTTCCGTCTGCCGCTGTCATGCGCGGTGAGCGTGGTGCGCCGCTCTGGCCGCAGGGAGTGGTCGGGAGCCTCGCCCATTGCGACGGCTACCGCGGCGCTGTCCTGGCGTACTCCATGCAGGTCCGCTCACTCGGTATCGACGCCGAACCGCACGGCCCGCTGCCGGACGGGGTATTGCCCGCGGTCAGCATCGAGGCGGAACGAACGTGGTTGGACACTCAGGAAACCGGCGGTCCGGTGCACTGGGATCGAGTGCTCTTCTGCGCGAAGGAAGCCACGTACAAGGCGTGGTTTCCACTCACCGGGCGCTGGTTGGGTTTCGAGGACGCCCACATCACGTTCGAGGCGGAGTCGGAAACGTCCGGCACTTTCAACTCGCGTCTGCTGGTCCCCGGTGAGGCGACGTCCGGTCCGCCGCTCACCTCTTTCGACGGCAGGTGGTTGGTGTCGGACGGACTCATCCTGACGGCAATTTCGGTGCAGTGAGCGCGACTGGCAGAATCGGCACACGTGTCAGCTCGTGAAAAGCCTTCCTCCGGTCTTGTCGGCGCCGGAATTCTGATTGTCGACAAAGAGGCGGGTATCACCAGCCACGACGTGGTCGCTCGGTGCCGCAAGTTGTTGAACACCCGGAAGGTGGGACACGCCGGGACGCTGGATCCCATGGCGACCGGTGTTCTCGTTCTCGGCGTCGAGCGTGCGACCAAGTTGCTCGGACTCCTGGCGCTGACAACCAAGGCGTACTCGGCGACCATTCGCCTCGGGGCAGCGACGGACACGGACGATGCCGAGGGGGAGGTCCTGACCTCCGCAGACGCTTCGCAGGTGACGGACGCGGAGATCGCGGCGATCGTGGCCACGCTGACCGGGGACATCAAGCAGATCCCGGCAAGCGTGAGCGCTATCAAGGTGGACGGTCAGCGCGCACATGCTCTGGTGCGTGCGGGAGAAACCGTCGAGCTGGCGCCGCGCCCGGTAACGGTGTCGACTTTCGAGGTTCTGGCTCGGCGAGATGTCCCGGGTGGCTTCGTCGATCTGGACGTCGACGTGGAGTGCTCGTCCGGTACGTACATCCGCTCGCTTGCCCGCGACCTCGGTCGTGAATTGGGCGTCGGCGGTCATTTGACGGCATTGCGCCGCACCCGCGTCGGGCCGTTCACTCTCGAACATGCGCGCACGCTCGAAGATCTCGCGGATCAGCCGGGTGTGAGCCTCGACATCGATCAGGCCGCGCAGACGGCTTTTCCGCATCGGCAGATCACGGCGGAGGAAGCCGAGGCGATCAGCCAGGGGCGCTGGCTCGAGCCGATCGGGATGAAGGGGATCTGTGCGGCGATCGATCCCACCGGTCACACGATTGCGCTTCTGCAGGAGAAGGGTCGACGCGCCAGTTCGGTGATGGTCGTGCGACCGGCGACGCTTCGCGGGTGATCGTCCGCGAGCGTGTCGACGGCGACCTCGACGGTTGCGTCGATGCGCTGGCACAGGTCCACGAGTGCGACGGATATCCGAACACGTGGCCGCAGAACCCGCACCGCTGGCTCAGTTCGCCCACGGTGGTGAAGGCGTGGGTCGGTGAGAGCGACGGTCGTGTTGTCGGTCATGTGGCCGTCGACAGCGAGGTCGCAGGTGCGCCCACAACCGCGGGATCGATAGCCGTGTCGCGATTGTTCGTTCATCCCGGCTCACGTGGAAACGGCCTCAGCGATGCGCTACTCGATGCCGTGACGGACTTCGCAGCCGAGAGTCGGTTGGAACTGGTGCTCGACGTCGTCGACGACGCTCTGCCGGCGATCGCACTGTACGAGCGTCGAGGGTGGGTGTACGTCGACGAGAGGCTCGCCGACTGGACCCGGACCGACGGCGTCCGGCCCGTGGAACGCCGATACCGACTGCCGCTTTGACTACCTCGGCTAGACGAGCCAAATTGCTTGAGCGACTGGACTTCCCAAGTCGATGGTGTTGGGGCTGTCGCCGAGTCGAACGGACACTGTCCCGGCGAAATCGCGGCGCTCCTCGACGGTGATCTCGACATCGAGACTGACGCCGACGGAATCGAAGTACCGGAGCATTTCGGGATCGGAATCGGAGATCCGGGCAACGCGGCCCCGCTCACCGTTGGCGAAGTCGCTGAGCTGGCGGGCCGGGGGAGTCGGCACCGAACCGTCGGTGGCGGGAATGGGATCACCGTGCGGGTCACGTTCGGGGAAGCCCAGTTTGGCGTCCATCCGCGAGATCATCAGATCGGAAACGGCGTGTTCGAGGACTTCGGCCTCGTCGTGGACTTCGTCCCAGCCGTATCCGAGTTCCTGAACCAGATAGGTCTCGATCAACCGGTGGCGCCGGACCATGGAGACGGCGGCGGCGCGGCCGCTGTCGGTCAGGGCGATGGATCCGTAGCGGGCGTGATCGACCAGGCCCTGGTCCGAGAGTTTGCGGATCGCCTCGGACACCGTCGAGGCCGAGACGCTCATTTTCTCGGACAGGAGCTTGGTGGAAACCCGCTCGTGGGACCACTCCTGGATAGTCCAGATGACCTTGAGGTAGTCCTGGGCCACCGACGAGAGTGCGAGCGTGTCGATTGCCGCGTCGTGCGCCGAAGTGCTGTCGCCATCCGACGTCGATGATGCTTCCGAGGTTCCGGTCTTGTGAGCTGCCACAACGCTTAGCTTAGGCTACGAAATCCGGAACTTCCGTACGTGAGCGGCAGCACAGCGGTGATTCGCTGGGCGGGTCCGAACGTGACCCGCCGCCGGTGGACCCGTAGGCTGCCAATCGTGCTGAGATGGCGTGGTCTCGACGAAGTTCCGGCCGATTGGGGTCGTTGTGTGCTCACTATCGGTGTGTTCGACGGTGTGCATCGTGGGCATGCCCAATTGATAGCGAGAGCGGTTACCGCTGCCCGCAAACGTGGTGTTCCGAGCGTGTTGATGACGTTCGACCCGCATCCCATGGAGGTTGTGCGGCCGGGTAGTCATCCAGCCCAGTTGACGACGCTGCAACGGCGTGCGGAATTGGCTCAGGATCTGGGCATCGACGTGTTCTGCGTGATGCCGTTCACCGCTGATTTCATGAAGCTGACGCCGGAGCGCTACGTCCACGAGATTCTCGTCGAACGTCTACATGTCGCCGAGGTCGTGGTGGGGGACAACTTCACCTTCGGCAAGAAGGCGCTCGGCAATGTCGATCTTCTTCGTGAAATGGGCGCTCGCTTCGGCTTTGCCGTCGACGGCGTCCAGCTGCTCGCCGAGCATGCGGTGACGTTCTCGTCGACCTACATCCGCTCGTGCGTCGACGCAGGCGACATGGAAGCGGCTACCGAAGCTCTGGGCCGTCCACATCGTGTCGAAGGTGTGGTCGTCCACGGTGACAAGCGTGGACGCGAGTTGGGGTTCCCGACGGCCAACGTTGCACCGCCGATGTTTTCGGCGATTCCGGCCGACGGCGTGTACGCGGCGTGGTTCACGGTGCTCGGTGCCGGCGAGGAACTCGGAACCGTCGTTCCCGGTCGCCGATACCAAGCCGCGGTGTCTGTGGGTACCAATCCGACCTTCTCCGGCCGGACCCGAACCGTCGAGGCATACGTTCTCGACACCGAAGCTGACCTGTACGGACAACACGTCGCGGTCGACCTGGTTTCGCGGATTCGCGGTATGGAGAAGTTCGACTCGATCGAGTCGCTCATCACGGCAATGAACCGAGATGTCGAACGCGCACGCCGGATTCTGAGTGAGGATGCAGAACGCAGCGTCGGTTGAGTTCCTCCTGTGTCAGTGGCGGGCGCCACATTCGCTCCAGGTGGGCGAGAGCGCCTCATTGTTGCTGGTAGGATCTTCTCTCGGTGCGTGCTGCGGTTTGCGGTGGCCGCGCCCGATCTAGTTCCTTTCACGCAAACGTCATCACAGGAGTGAATCAAGTGGCATTGACCACGGAAGAAAAGAAGGCCGTTCTCGGCGAGTACGGCTTGCACGAGACCGACACGGGATCGCCTGAAGCTCAGGTGGCAATGCTCACCAAGCGCATCACCGATCTCACCGAGCACCTCAAGACCCACAAGCATGACCACCACTCGCGTCGTGGACTGCTCTTGATGGTCGGTCGCCGTCGTCGTCTGCTGAAGTACGTGGCAAAGACCGACGTCGCTCGCTACCGCACGCTCATCGAGCGTCTCGGCCTGCGTCGCTAGATTTTTCTCACGACGCTGATCGAAAGCAACACGGCATGCTTCGGTTTGCCGAACACTCCGTCAGCCGGCGAAGCCACGCATATACTGGGCTTCGCTGGCTTTCGGCGTTAGCTGCCGCAAGGCAGTTTCCGCTGTCGGCGCTATGCACAGTTGTCCAGGCGCCGTTGTTTATGCGCAGTTGTGCAGTGCGCAGCCAGCACACCGTATGCACCAGAGAACGTGGTGTCGGTTGTCGGTAGTGGTTCTCCGGACCGGGCAAGTGCCCGAAAGCTCCGGCGGACTTCGATCGACGGCCGCCCGAACGTCGTGACGTCCCGAAGCAGAAATCGCTCGCATCGCAAGGAGCGTCTGCAATTCAAGAGGGGGACGTCCCTCGGTGCGCAGTTTCCACCAGGAGGGTGGAAACGCCCGCGCGGGTACGGCGAAGACGAGAGGGAAGTGAAGAGAAAAGAATGACAGAGAATTCCGTAGTAGAGGTCGACGAAGGCGTGTTCGAATCCACCGCCGTGATCGACAACGGGTCCTTCGGTACCCGCACCATCCGTTTCGAGACCGGACGCCTTGCTCAGCAGGCCGCCGGCGCCGTCGTTGCTTACCTGGACGACGAGACCATGCTGCTGTCCGCCACGAGCGCCAGCAAGCACCCCAAGGAGCACTTCGACTTCTTCCCCCTGACGGTGGACGTCGAAGAGCGTATGTACGCAGCGGGCCGCATCCCCGGTTCGTTCTTCCGTCGTGAGGGACGCCCCTCCACCGACGCGATCCTGACCTGCCGCCTCATCGACCGGCCGCTGCGCCCGTCCTTCGTCGACGGTCTCCGTAACGAGATCCAGGTCGTCGTCACGGTCATGAGCCTCAACCCCCAGGATCTGTACGACGTCGTGGCCATCAACGCCGCTTCCGCGTCGACGCAGATCGCCGGCCTGCCGTTCTCCGGACCCGTCGGTGGCGTGCGCGTTGCACTCATCGTCTCGGACGAGAACAAGACCGGCCAGTGGGTTGCATTCCCGACGGTCGATCAGCTCGAGAACGCCGTCTTCGACATGGTCGTCGCCGGCCGCGTCGTTTCCGGTAGCGGTGACAACGCCGACGTCGCGATCATGATGGTCGAGGCCGAGGCCACCGACAACGTCATCGCGAAGATCGCCGACGGCGCTCAGGCACCGACCGAGGCCATTGTCGCCGAGGGCCTCGAGGCCGCCAAGCCGTTCATCGCACGCCTGTGCGCTGCACAGGCAGCACTTGCATCCAAGGCTGCAAAGCCCACGGGTGACTACCCGGTCTTCCCGGCGTACCAGGACGACGTTTTTGCTGCCGTCGAGGCTGCTGCGTCCGAAAAGCTCAATGCCGCACTGACAATCGCCGGCAAGCAGGAACGCGACGACAAGACCGACGAGGTCAAGGTCGAGGTTCTCGAGCAGGTTGCACCCAACTTCGAAGGCCGCGAGAAGGAACTGGGAGCAGCGTTCCGCTCGCTCACCAAGAAGCTGGTTCGCCAGCGCATCCTGCGCGATCAGTTCCGCATCGACGGCCGCGGCGTCACGGACATCCGTTCGCTGTCCGCCGAGGTCGCGATCATCCCGCGCGCACACGGCTCCGCACTGTTCGAGCGCGGCGAGACCCAGATCCTGGGTGTCACCACTCTCGACATGGTGAAGATGGCTCAGCAGGTCGACTCGCTCGGTCCCGAGACCACCAAGCGCTACATGCATCATTACAACTTCCCGCCGTACTCCACCGGTGAGACGGGCCGCGTCGGTTCGCCGAAGCGTCGCGAAATCGGTCACGGTGCACTCGCCGAGCGCGCCCTCATGCCGGTTCTGCCCAGCGTCGAAGAGTTCCCTTACGCGATTCGCCAGGTCTCCGAGGCTCTGAGCTCCAACGGTTCCACCTCGATGGGCTCGGTGTGCGCGTCCACGCTCGCACTGCTCAACGCCGGTGTGCCGCTTCGCGCTCCGGTTGCCGGTATCGCCATGGGTCTGGTTTCCGACCAGGTCGACGGCGAAACCCGTTACGTCGCGCTGACCGACATCCTCGGCGCCGAAGACGCCTTCGGCGACATGGACTTCAAGGTCGCAGGTACCAAGGACTTCGTCACGGCCCTGCAGCTGGACACGAAGCTCGACGGCATCCCGTCGCAGGTCCTCGCCGGTGCACTCTCGCAGGCCAAGGACGCACGGACCACGATCCTCGAGGTCATGGCGGAAGCCATCGACACCCCGGACGAGATGAGCCCGTTCGCTCCCCGCGTGACGGCCATCAAGGTCCCCGTCGACAAGATCGGTGAGGTCATCGGCCCCAAGGGCAAGATGATCAACTCCATCACCGAGCAGACCGGTGCCAACATCTCCATCGAAGACGACGGCACCGTGTTCGTCGGCGCCACCGATGGACCGTCTGCACAGGCCGCGATCGACATGATCAACGCCATTGCCAACCCGCAGCTCCCCAAGGTCGGCGAGCGGTTCCTGGGCACGGTCGTCAAGACCACCGCCTTCGGTGCCTTCGTTTCGCTCCTGCCGGGACGCGACGGACTGGTGCACATCTCGAAGCTGGGCAGCGGTAAGCGCATTGCCAAGGTCGAAGACGTGGTCAACGTCGGATCCAAGATCCGCGTCGAGATCGCCGACATCGATGCTCGCGGCAAGATCTCGCTGATCCCGGTCGAAGAGGGCAACGACGAGGCTGCCGCTCCGGCCGCCGACGAGGCTGCTTCCGAGTAGATCTCACTTCGTACTCTGATGCGGCCCCGCGCGGATTTCCGTGCGGGGCCGCATCTGTACTGTCTGTAGACACAGAGCCTGTAGATACCTGATTGACCACTTGCACCGAGGACTGCTGAACCTTTTCATGGCAAAGACCACTCCCAACACCACGCGCAGCCGCAGCGCTGTGCTGAAATCGCCGATCGATGCGACTCCCGAATCCGGAGTACAGCGCACGGTCCTTCCCGGCGGCCTGCGCGTCGTCACCGAGTTCATTCCCGGTGTGCGTTCCGCCTCCGTCGGTGTGTGGGTCGGAGTCGGCTCGCGCGACGAGCAGCCGAGTGTGGCCGGTGCCGCGCATTTTCTCGAGCACCTGCTGTTCAAGTCGACGCCGTCACGGACGGCGTTGGACATCGCGCAGGTCATGGATGGTGTGGGCGGCGAACTCAATGCATTCACGTCGAAGGAACACACCTGTTTCTACGCGCACGTGATCGACGACGACCTTCCGATGGCGGTTGACCTTGTCGCCGACGTCGTGCTGCGAGGGCGTTGCAGAACCGCGGACGTCGACGTCGAGCGGCAAGTAGTGCTCGAAGAGATCGCGATGCGTGACGACGATCCGGAAGACTTGCTCGGCGACGCGTTCCTGACCGCGTTGTTCGGCGATCATCCTGTCGGCCGTCCGATCATCGGTAGCGTCGAATCGATCGAGTCGATGTCGCGCAATCAGTTGCATTCCTTCCATGTTCGGCGTTACACACCGCAGCGGATGGTGCTGGCCGTAGCGGGAAACGTCGACCACAAGCAGGTTGTGACGCTCGCTCGCCGTGCATTTGCCGGACATCTCGAGCGCGGGGTCAAGCCGGCGCCGCGGCGCGAAGGCACTCTGCGTTTGCGAACGATGCCTGAACTGAGCTTGACCCACCGCGACAGCGAGCAGGTCCACCTTGCGCTCGGGGTGCGCGCGTTCGGCCGGCACGAGGGCCATCGCTGGGCGCTGTCGGTGCTCAACGCCGCAGTGGGCGGTGGGCTGAGTTCTCGTCTGTTCCAAGAGATTCGGGAGAAGCGCGGGCTTGCGTACTCCGTCTATTCGGGCGTCGACACCTTCGCGGACACCGGAGCATTCTCCGTGTATGCAGGTTGCCAGCCGGAGAACCTCGGGGAGGTTGCCACAGTGATCCGCGAGGTACTCGCGAACGTGGCGACGGACGGAATCACCGATGCCGAGATCGCCCGCGCCAAGGGATCGCTGCGCGGCGGATTGGTTCTGGCACTGGAAGATTCAGGCTCACGCATGAACCGTATCGGTCGCAGTGAACTGAACTACGGCAACCATCGCAGTGTTGCGCAGACGCTCGCGACCATCGACGCAGTCACCTCCGAAGAGGTGCTCGAGGTGGCGCAGGTGCTCTTGACGAGGCCGTTTGCAGCCGCCGTCGTGGGTCCGTACAAGCGGGTTCGTGACCTCCCCGCGTCGGTACGCGGGATCGTGGGCAAGTAGTTCGAACTATCGAAATCGGGGTGTGCAGTTGAAGATCCGTGGTGCAGTGCTCGAAGAGATCGGCCGGAAGCGTCCCTTCGCAGATTCGACTCCGATTTCGATTTCGGAACTCGACCTCGAATCCCCGGGCCCGGGTGAGATCCTGGTCAAGATCGAAGCTGCCGGGCTTTGTCACTCCGACCTCTCCGTGGTCGACGGGAATCGGGTACGACCCGTGCCGATGTTGTTGGGCCATGAGGCGGCAGGTCGAATCATCGAACTCGGCGACGGAGTTGATTCGTTGTCGGTGGGCACCCGCGTCGTGATGACTTTTCTTCCGCGGTGTGGTGAATGCGCGGGATGCGCCACTGACGGCCGGATGCCTTGCGCGGTGGGTAGCGCCGCCAACAACGACGGCAGTTTGCTCGGTGGCGCGCATCGACTGCGGCGCTCCGGCGAGAACGTCAAACATCATCTCGGTGTTTCGGGTTTCGCGACGCATGCTGTGGTCAACGCCAAGTCGGTTGTTCCCGTCGACGACGACATCCCGGCCGAAATTGCAGCCGTACTCGGTTGCGCGGTGTTGACCGGTGGGGGAGCGCTCCTCAACGCGGCGAAGCCTCGCCCGGCAGACACCGTGATGGTGGTCGGCTTGGGTGGCGTCGGGATGGCCGCAATCCTGACGGCTAGGGCACTCGGGGTCGAGAACGTCATCGGTGTCGACGCACTGGAGTCCAAGCTGGCTCAGGCGCTGGAACTGGGCGCGACCGAGGTCTTCACACCGTCCGGCCTGTCCGAGAGTGGCGCTCGCGCAGACATCGTCGTCGAGGCCGCGGGAAATGCTCGGGCCTTCGAGACAGCGGTGGCTGCGACGGCAGCGGGTGGCACGACCGTCACGGTCGGGTTGCCGGCGCCTGACGCGCGCTCGTCGATCTCACCTCTCGGACTGGTCGCCGAAGCGCGGACCATCATCGGCAGCTACCTGGGATCTGCGGTCCCGTCCCGCGACATCCCGATCTACGCGCAGTTGTGGCGCGACGGGAAGCTGCCGGTCGAGAAGCTCATTTCCTCGCGAATCGAATTGGCCGACATCAATTCGGGTATGGACGAACTCGCCGACGGAAAAGCAATCCGACAGGTCATTATCTTCGACGCCGAGTAGGTGCACGTCGGTGTTATGCAGCGGAAATGAGGCGTTTGCGCTCCCGATTCCCTCCCGAGTCGCCACGGAAAATCGTTACCCGTTGTAACGCTCCTCTCGTACTGGACGACTACTCGAATGACGTTGCGTGACGCCCCGGGGGTCGGTCGTACGTTTTCCAAAAGTTGATTGGGGAGAAGATATGCCGGTTCGTGGGTTCTTTTCGCGACATCGAATACTGGCGGGTGCAGTAGCGCCCGCAGCGCTCGGCGTGGCCGCACTGGTCGCGGTTGCGGTCGCTGTGGACTCTCCGGAGTCACGCACGATCGAGACACAATTGACGTCGTCGGTCACCGAGTGTCACGACATGGTCAGCATCGCGGTTGCCGGTCGACACGACACACCGGACGCTTCGACGGTGAAGATGTTGCTGGGAGCCGACGGGAAGCCGCTGCCGGCCGCCCTGTCCGGTGACTACAAGAGTGAACGCGTCGACCAGGTGATCAACCCGGCAGGCTCCGTCAACGCGAACAAGCCCGGCTCGTACGCGGCTGTGTACATCGCGTACCCGGCCAACATGGCGTCCTACGAGGATGCCGTCGCTGCCGGCGCTGCAAATACGCAGTCCGTGATGAGTGCCATCGCCAAGGAATGCCCGAAGACTCAGTTCTCGATCGTCGGGTACAGCGAAGGCGCCGATGTGGTGCGTCGCGTCGCGATGGACATCGGTACGCAGGAGAACAACGAGTTCGGGGTCGACCCGGACAAGGTTGTCGGTGTGGTCATGCTGGCGGATGCAGGCCGTGAAGCGGGCGACGGCACGTTCCTCGGTGCCACGAATCCGTTCACGAACCCGGATAACTTCAATACGAAGTACCAGAACGGCACCTCCGCGACACCTGGCGAAGGTGTACTCCCCGGCACTGCCGGAGGTTTCGGCAAGCTGAACGGCAAGGTCGCGTCCTTCTGCTCGGACGGTGACTTCACCTGCTCGGCTCCCAGCAACATCTCTCTGTTGATCTTGGCGGCAAATGTCGGTCGGCAGTTGAACATCGACCAACTCGAAGCGCAGGGTCTGAACCCGGCCACCGGTCAGGACGTCGCGGTGGTGTTCGGCCAGATCGTCTTCGAGGCGTTCGCAGACATTTCGTCCAATCCCAACTGGATGCAGAGTGACGAGACATTCCTTCAGGTGATGCTCAAGGTCTCGGATCCGGAGTACAAGCCCGGAAAAACACCCGCGCCGGCGCCGGTAGCCGAGGGCGAGACGGTGTCCACCGACAAGGTGTCTCCGCTGGCATATCTGCCGCAGAAGCTTTTCAAGGAGATTGTCGGTCTGATTGCTACCAACCAGAACACGATTCCCGTGATCTTGAGCGACCCCTACCAGCAGACACTCGCTCCAGACGTCGGACACCACTTCGATTACTGGCGAGATGCGGATGCGGCCAACGGCAAGCCGTTGACTTCAGCTGAGTACGCAGCGGCCTGGCTCACCTACCTCGCCCAGCAGGCGAAGGAAGGAAAGCCCGTCGACACAACTGCGAAGCCGACCCCGGAACAGATCAGTGCTGCTGTCGATGCCTACATGGCTGACGGCAATGCTGAGGGCGACGCCGCGGTGGCTGAAGGCACCGGAACCGGTCAGGCACCGGCCGGGACCACTGGCTCCACGGGATCTGCTGGAGCGCCCGCAACCACGTCACAGGTGCCTGCGGCGGGATCGGCGTCGGTCACATCGGGAGCGGTTGCCACTCCGACGGGTTCGGCGGCAGTGACGCCGACGTCGACAGTTCCGACCACACCGGTAGCGGGAACGGATGCAACGACGGCGCCCCCGACTACGACAGTGACGTCGACGACCACGACGACGAAGGTGCCGGTTCCGAACCCGTAATCCTTCTCGCCGGCGTTCGTCACACGAATAACGCTGTCACAGGCTGCGATCCGCAATTAGTTGCGGATCGCAGCCTGTTTTCGTGTACGGGTTACGCACAACGACCGTTGGTGCTTATCGTGGAAGGGAGGTTTCCGGATCACGAATCGTGGGTTTCACCGTGCACGAGCTGTCCATTGCGCAGAGTGTGGTCGAAGCCGTGTGTGAGCGTGCCGGCGAGCGACGAGTATCGAGCGTGCGGCTTGAAGTAGGGCAACTCTGCGCGGTGGTTCCACACTCTCTGCTGTTCTGCTTCGACGTCGTCACCGCGGGTACTCACGCCGAAGGTGCCAGCTTGCACATCGATGAGATTGCAACCAGCGCGCGATGCAAAAGCTGCGGCGTGATGTTCTCGCCGCCCGACATGTTCTTGCTGTGTGAATGCGGCAGTGCTGATGTCGAGGTGCTTGCCGGCCGAGAGTTACGGATCCTGTCGATGGAAGTGAGCTGAGCATGTGCGCGACGTGTGGGTGCGGGGACACCACAGGACCTCGGGTGTCGGTAGTCGCAGACGGAGAACACGAGCAGGAACACGACGATCATGGGCACGGTCATGGGCACGGTCACGAGCATGACCATGAGCGCGGCCACCCCGACCACACCGTGATTCTCGAGCAGCAGGTGCTCGCCAAGAACGACGGCATTGCGGTTCACAATCGTCAGTGGATGCGGAACCGCCGAATCACGGCGCTCAACATCATGAGTTCCCCCGGCGCGGGGAAGACGACATTGCTGGCGCGAACCATCCGGGAGCTCGGATGTCAGCGACCGATAGCCGTGATCGAAGGTGACCAGGAAACCCGGCTCGACGCCGAGCGGATCCGAGAGACCGGCGCGTCGGTGGTGCAGGTGAATACCGGGGCCGGATGTCACCTCGATGCCGCGATGATCGACCGCGCACTGCGCGCCTTGGATCCCGCTGAAGAATCGCTGCTTCTGATCGAAAACGTCGGAAACCTGGTGTGCCCCGCGCTCTTCGACCTCGGCGAGGAAGGCAAGGTTGTCCTAATTTCGACGCCGGAGGGGGCAGACAAGCCGAAAAAGTACCCACACATCTTCGCTGTCGCGGACCTCGTGGTGATCAACAAGATCGACTTGCTCCCATACGTCGAGTTCGACGTCGATGCCTGCGTCGAGCAGGCGAGAATACTCAATCCTGCTGTGCGCGTTGTTGTTTTGTCTGCCACGACAGGTGAGGGCATGGACGAGTGGTACGAGTGGATCGGTAGTCGTTCGGCGATTTCTCCGGTGGCCGTTGACAACTGATCTGCTCGGGTAGTTAATGAAATGAGTGGGTGCCACGCAAGTGGGCCGAGGTTCGACTCCGGTGGCGTCAGCGTTTCGGTGCCGCGGCAATTCGAGGCCACAGAGTCTTGAGGCCATAGCGTGTCAGGCCAGTCGCGGCGCTGAGAGTCAAGGCGCAAGTGCACCCGTGAAAGCGGCTGACATGGACACACAAAAATCGACTGCTGGCACCACGGCGGAACCTGCCTCCGAAAGCGCAGCTACCCCCGCAAGCGCAGCGGCCAAAGCGGAAGAAACTCTGATCCACGTGCTGTGGATCAATGCCGGTCTCAGTTGCGACGGAGATTCGGTGGCGCTCACTGCAGCCACGCAACCCAGTATCGAGGAGATCGCGCTCGGCGCCTTGCCCGGCCTGCCGCAGGTAGCGGTTCATTGGCCGCTCATCGACTTCGAATGCGGACCGCAGGGTGGCGCTGACGATTTCCTGGAGTGGTTTTGGAAAGCCGACCGCGGAGAACTGGAACCCTTTGTTCTTGTCGTCGAAGGATCGATACCGAACGAGAAACTTCACGACGAGGGGTATTGGTGCGGCTTCGGGAACAATCGCGAAACCGGCCAACCGGTCACCACGAGCGAATGGCTCGACAAGCTGGCACCGAAAGCCACTGCGGTAGTTGCGGTCGGTACGTGCGCGACCTACGGCGGCATACATGCGATGGCCGGCAATCCGACCGGTGCGATGGGCGTGCCGGACTATCTCGGGTGGACCTGGAAATCGAAGGCGGGCATCCCGATCGTCTGCGTTCCCGGGTGTCCCATTCAGCCGGACAACCTCTCCGAGACCCTGACCTACCTTCTGTACATGGCCACTGATCAGGCGCCGATGATTCCCTTGGACGAATCCCTGCGCCCGCAGTGGCTTTTCGGTGCCACCGTACACGAGGGCTGTGACCGTGGTGGGTACTACGAGCAGGGTGAGTTCGCGACGGAGTACGGGTCACCGAAGTGCATCGTCAAACTCGGATGTTGGGGTCCGGTCGTGAAATGCAATGTCCCCAAACGTGGTTGGATCAACGGAGTCGGCGGGTGTCCTAATGTCGGCGGGATCTGCATCGGGTGCACGATGCCGGGATTCCCCGACAAGTTCATGCCGTTCATGGATGAACCACCTGGCGGCAAACTCTCCACCAATGCGGTGGGAATGTACGGGTCCGTGATCCACAGTCTCCGCCGGATCACCGGAAACACGTTGGACAAGGAACCGCACTGGCGCGAGCGGGGGTCGAAATTACTCACCGGTGCGACGCGTACGTGGTGACCGACCGGATACATTCAAATCAGTTCGTGAGCAACGTCTCTGGGAGGCACTGCAATGACGGCCATCGTTCCCGAACCCACCTCGACTGCGGACCGCGACGGTCTTGTCGAGATGGCGTGGGACCCCATCACCCGAATCGTCGGCAGTCTGGGCATCTACACCAAGATCGACTTCGCCAATCGCGAAGTGGTGGAGTGCCACAGCACGTCGTCGATCTTTCGCGGGTATTCCCTGTTCATGAAGGGGAAGGACCCGCGCGACGCGCATTTCATCACCAGTCGTATCTGCGGCATCTGCGGTGACAATCACGCCACATGCTCGTGCTACGCACAGAACATGGCGTACGGCGTCAAGCCGCCGCATCTGGGCGAGTGGATCGTCAATCTCGGCGAGGCCGCCGAGTACATGTTCGACCACAACATCTTTCAAGAGAATCTTGTCGCCGTCGACTACTGCGAGAAGATGGTCTCCGAGACGAATCCCGGTGTGCTGGCGCAGGCAGAGAACACGCGCTGCCCGCACGAGGAGCAGCACGGGTATCGCACGATCGCGGACATCATGCGGACTCTCAATCCGTTCACGGGTGAGTTCTATCGCGAAGCGTTGCAAGTCTCGCGTTCGACTCGCGAAATGTTCTGCTTGATGGAGGGCAGGCACGTTCACCCGTCGACGCTCTATCCCGGCGGCGTCGGCACCGTCGCGACGATCGAACTGATGACGGACTACATGTCGCGGCTGATGCGGTACGTCGAATTCATGAAGAAGGTCGTGCCGATGCACGACGACCTGTTCGACTTCTTCTACCAGGCGATGCCTGGTTACGAAAAGGTTGGCCTGCGGCGGACCCTGCTGGGTTGTTGGGGATCGTTCCAAGACCCCGAGTACTGCAATTTCTCCTACAAGGACATGACCGACTGGGGCCGGAAGATGTTTGTCACTCCCGGTGTGGTTGTCGACGGAAAGTTGGTCACCACGGATCTGGTGGACATCAACCTCGGTATCCGAATCATGCTGGGCTCCTCGTATTACGAGGACTGGAGTGATCAGGAGATGTTCGTCAAAACCGATCCGCTGGGTAACCCGGTCGATCGCAGGCACCCGTGGAATCAGCACACCAACCCCCACCCGCAGAAGCGGAACCTCGAGGACAAGTACAGCTGGGTCATGTCACCGCGATGGTTCGACGGAAAAGACAACCTTGCTCTGGACACGGGCGGGGGAGCATTGGCTCGTCTGTGGAGCACCGCTCTGGCCGGCCTGGTCGACATCGGATACCTGGAGTCGACCGGACACAGTGTGAAGATCAATCTTCCGAAAACAGCACTGAAGGGTCCTGTCTCGCTCGAGTGGAAGATTCCCGAACATGGCAGCAATACCCTCGAAAGAAACCGCGCGCGAACATATTTCCAGGCATACGCAGCCGCGGCTGCCCTTCATTTCGCCGAGAAGGCGCTTGTCGAGATCCGGGCCGGCCGGACCAAGACGTGGGAGTCGTTCGAGGTCCCGGACGAGGGTATCGGTTGCGGATTCACCGAAGCCGTCCGCGGAGTTCTCTCACACCACATGGTGATTCGTGACGGAAAAATCGCGAACTATCACCCGTACCCACCGACACCGTGGAATGCGAGCCCGCGCGACAGCTACGGAACCCCCGGTCCGTACGAGGATGCCGTGCAGGGTCAGCCGATCTTCGAGGAGAACGATCGAGACCACTTCAAGGGCATCGACATCATGCGGACCGTGCGTAGTTTCGATCCCTGCCTGCCGTGTGGTGTTCACATGTATCTCGGCGGTGGCAAGACCCTGGAGAAGTTGCACTCTCCGACGCAGTCCGTGACCGGGGAGTGATCGATGGAGCAATCGGCCGACTACTGGCGCGGAGCAGGTGAGCGCATCGAGACGTTGTTGCAGGCCAACGCCGGCGCAGGCCCGGTGGCGAGAGATCGCGCCGAGCAACTGGTGCGTGAGGTCGTGCAGTTGTACGGCGCAGCACTCGAACGCACCGTCGCTCTGGCAGATCCGGCCACGATGGATGCGATGGTTCGCGACGATCTGGTGTCCAGCATGCTACTGGTGCACGGACTTCACCCGCACGACGTGGAGACCCGCGTCCGCACTGCGCTCGACAGCGTGCGTCCGTACCTCGGTTCGCACGGAGGCGACGTCGAACTGATCGAGGTGGCGGACGGCGTAGTGCGACTACGGCTTCTCGGAAGCTGTAACAGTTGCCCTTCGTCCTCGGTGACCCTCGAAACCGCGGTCCAGGACGCGGTGCAGGCGGCGGCACCCGAGACCACCGGAATCGACGTCGAAACACCGGATTCGCACGAGCTGAAGTCGGGTGTGATTTCGGTCGAGTCCCTGTTCTCGCACGTTCACGCCGACGGGGGAGGTACGCACTGGGTGGAGGTCCCCGAATTCGCCGAAGTCGAGGTGGGAGAGGTCGCGGGCTTCCGCGTGTCGGGCACCGATCTGTTGGTCTGCCGCTCCGGTGACGATCTGTACGCGTATCGCGACCATTGCCCGGTGTGTGAGCACTCGATGGCGGGGGCTGTGCTCGAACGCATGATGGGCCGTCCTGCCCGAGACGCCGCTGTCCTCACCTGTCCGACGTGCTCTGCCCACTTCAGTGTGTACGGGGCGGGAGCGCGGGTGGGCACCGGCTCCGAGCACCTGGCGCCTGTGCCGGTGCTGATTCGCGACGGAGTGCTCTCGGTCGCGCTTGCTGACGAGTCTGTGATACCGGTGACCTAGCCGTGAACGCAGCCCCGTCATGAAAGTCACTGTGGGAGAGGTGCTCACACGAATCGCCTCGTCGCGTGTCGTTCCGACCGGACCGAGGTGTGAGATGTGTGCGGCGGGCATAGGCGACGAACACCAGCACGTCGTGGACGTACAGGTCCGGAGCCTGATGTGCGTGTGCCGACCGTGCTATCTACTCTTTGCACCGGTCGACGCGGACCTTCGATACAAAGCGGTTCCCGATCGGTACCTCGAGTTTCCGGACTTCGACCTCGGCCCTGGCCGGTGGGAGTCTCTGGAAATCCCCGTCGGCCTGGCATTCTTCTTCCGCAACTCACTCCTCGACAAGTACATAGTCTTCTATCCGGGACCGGCCGGAGCTACCGAATCCGAGTTGCCCATCGACTCGTTCGAGACTGTGCTCGAGGAGAATCCGGGGCTCGCGCAGATGCGGGCCGACGTCGAGGCGTTGATCGTGTCGGTGCCCACGTCAGGACAATCGCCGAGATGCTTCGTTGTTCCCATCGACGCCTGTTACGAACTGGTGGGACGATTGCGCACCGTGTGGCGCGGATTCGACGGTGGCCAGGATGCCGCACGCGCAGTGGACGAGTTCTTCGGGCGCGTCGAGGCGCGAAGCAGGTCGGCATGACTGTTCTCGACTTCTCGATCGACAACATGGAGGTGGAACCGTACGCGGTTACGCCGAATCTGACGGTGAGATTGAGAATGTCGGAATCCACCGGCACGACCGTCCGTGCGGTGGCTCTGCGCGCGCAGGTACGAATCGAACCACACCGCCGACCGTACTCCGACGCCGAAGGCGAAGGTCTGCGCGATCTCTTCGGTCCGCGGGAGCGTTGGTCGAGTACGCTGCGCACCTTCCTGTGGATGGAATGTTCCACGGTCGTTCAAGGATTCACCGGAACAACGGTCGCGGCCTTGCCCATGGCGTGTACGTACGACTTCTCGGTGACGGCGTCGAAGTACATGCACGCACTCGGAGACGGAACGATTCCGATCGTAGTTCTACTGAGCGGCACGGTATTCACCGACGGACCGCGTGGTTTCTCCGTGCAGCAGATCCCGTGGGACAGATCTGCTACCTACGAATTGCCGGTCGACGTGTGGAAACAGCTGATGGCTGCGCATTATCCGGCGTCTGGTTGGGTACGCCTCGACCATGAGACGATTGCCGATCTCGTGCGGTTCAAGGCAGCGCACGGCCTCACGGACCTCGATTCAGCCGTGCGGCAGTTGCTGACGGCGAGCCAGGTGCCGCGATGACTCGAACGGGGATGGATCACGACGTTCGGGCCGTGGCCGACGCCGTCCTGTACGAGGGATATCTTCTCTATCCCTACCGGGCCGGCTCGGCGAAGAATCAATCCCGTTGGCAGTTCGGGGTTCTCGGACCGCCCGGCGCCGCCGAGGTCGGAGTCGGCGAGGAACCGTCGATGTCCGCGCAATGTCTGCTCGGCGAATTCGAGCGGAACGGCGTCGAAGTGACTGCGACTGTGAGATTTCTGCACCACCAGTCGCGGACGGTTGAACGACTCGGCGCCGGCGGGGCGTGGATCCCGGTCGATCGGTTGGTAGTCGACGAGCGGGAGTCCATCTCGTGGGACGAAGCCACCGAGTCCGAGATCGTGTTGGGTCCGTGGGGTCTGGACGAACTCGAGGCCGGCGTCCAAGAAACCTTCTGTGCGGCCGGAGTTGTCGAAGGAGAGACTCTGTCGGACTCTCGGGGCAGGGTGGTCGGACGGATCATTCGGACACGGCTTCCGGTGAATGGCCTCTTGGCGGTGAGCGCCTCCGCCGGGGACGGACGCACGGTGATTTCGGTGGAGATCATGAACGCCACGAGCGTCGACGTACGGGACAAGGGCACGGCCACCGCGCAATCGATGCTGGGGACTCACGTCATTGTGAACTGCACAGGCTCGAGGTTCCTGTCGTTGTTCGAAGAAGCAGATCACTCGGAGCAGTTGCGGCAAAATCGCTGTTATCCGGTGCTTGCGGGGACCGAGAACCCCACTCACCCTGGCACATCGCCCACCGTTCTGGTGTCACCGATCATCCTGTACGACTTTCCCGAGATTGCGCCGCAGAGCGAGGGATCTCTCTTCGACTCGACCGAGATCGACGAAATTCTCACCCTGAGAATCCTTGCCATGACCGACGAGGAAAAGGCGCGGGCGCGAGCTACCGACTCCAGAGCTGCCGACATCATCGACCGATGTGAGCGATTGACGGACGACGATCTAGCCGGCCTGCACGGCGTGCTGCGAGATTCGAATGCCGGTTCTGATCTGATACCCGAGGTGCCTGACGGTGTGGACTGGTGGACCCCGGAAGCCGACACCAGTGTTCAACCACGCACCGACGCAGTTCTGATCAACGGCGTCCGTGTCTCTGGTGGAAGTACGGTTCGGCTCCACCCCTCACGCCGCGCTGATGCTCAGGACCTGTTCTTCGACGGCCGGATCGCCCACGTCGCCACCATTCATGAAGACGTGGACGGCGACATTCATGTTGGGGTGACACTGTTGGACGATCCGGCCGCCGATCTGCACAACTGGTACGGCCGCTACCTGTACTTCGCGCCGGACGAGATAGAGCCGATGCCGCGCGACAGCGCGTGACGTACTCACAGGTATCGAACTTCACAGCTATCGAGAGGAGAACTCGCCATGAGGAGCATGGGATTGCTGTCGACGGCACTTCTCGGCGCCACCGCGATCGCAGCCGCGATCGTCCTGGTGGTGTCGATGCCGGACATCCAGCGCTATCTGCGAATGCGAAAGATGTAAAGCGCTGTGCGCGTGCTGATTGCAGGTGTCGGAAACATTTTTCTCGAAGACGACGGATTCGGCCCCGAAGTTGTTCGGGCGCTGCAGCATGAGAATCTCCCATCGGGAGCTCGCCTGGTCGACTACGGGATTCGGGGCGTGCATCTGGCGTACGACTTGTTGGAGTCGTGGGACGCCCTGGTCCTGATCGATGCCTTACCGGCGACCGGAGTTCCGGGCAAGCTCGCGATCATCGAAGTGGACCCCGAAAGTGAAGGCCCGCAAGGAGGTTTCGACGCGCACTCGATGCATCCGAGTTCGGTGTTTGCCAGCCTGCAGGCCCTCGGCGGAACACTCCCGCGGACGTTCGTGGTGGGGGCACATGCGAAATCGATCGGCGACGGAATCGGATTGAGTGCGGAGATGCGTGATTCGGTAGGGCAAGCCGCTTCGGCGGTGCTGGCACTCGTCCGGTCCATCGACGTGGACTGTGATGCCACCACACTGGGGCCGGAGGTGTGAGTCATGTGTCTGGGGATTCCGGGACGGGTACGCGAACTACTGGACGGATACGGCGGTCAACTCGCTCTCGTCGACGTGGAGGGGGCACCACGCAAGGTCAACATCGGAATGCTCGACGAAGGCACCGTCACTGCAGGTGACTGGGTGGTGATCCACATGGGCTTTGCAGTCGAGAAGGTCGACGAGCAGGAAGCTCGCCACGCTCGGGCCGGCCTCGAACTGATGGGCCGTGGTGGCCACGACGGTGAGATAGTCGACTCCGATACTGGTAACGGCGAGGTCGGGACATGAAGATCGCCTGCCGTGTCATCGTTCGTGGCGTAGTCCAGGGGGTGGGCTTCCGGCCGTTCGTCCATGCGACCGCCACCGAACTGGGACTGTCGGGTTCGGTGGGAAATTCTGCTCTCGGTGTCGTGATCGACGTCGAAGGCGACGGAGAGACAATCGATGCATTTGTCGCTCGGGTGCGAAACCGCCCCCCACCGCTGGCACGGGTGGAGTCGGTAGAGCGCGAGGACTCGCGGCCGGTTGGTCGTGAGGGGTTTCGCATAGTCGAGACGGATGCGGGGTCGGTCGGGCGAACCTTGGCGCCGGCGGATGTCGGGATCTGCGACGACTGCCTCCGGGAACTGACTGATCCGAGCGATCGGCGATATCGTCATCCATTCATCACCTGCACCAACTGCGGTCCGCGATTCACGATCATCGAATCGCTGCCCTACGACCGGGCCGCTACGACGATGAAGCGATTCCCGTTGTGCGCGAACTGTGCGGCGGAGTACGTGGATCCCGCCGACCGCCGGTTTCATGCGCAACCGATTGCCTGCCCGCAGTGCGGTCCAACGCTATCGTTCGTGGAAGGGGACGCGCCCGCCGTGACCGGTGAGGGTGCACTGCTACGAGCCCGATCCCTACTGCGAGACGGGAAGATTCTTGCTGTCAAGGGAATCGGAGGATTTCACCTGGCTTGTGATGCCCGCGACGACCGCGCGGTTCACGAGTTGCGTGAACGCAAGCATCGAGCAAGCAAGCCGTTGGCGGTGATGGTGCGCGATGTGCCAGAAGCCAGAGAGTTGGGTGTGGTCGGTGATGCCGAGGCTGATGCCATGTCCTCGCGCGAGCGCCCGATTGTGCTGGTTGCCAAAGCGTCTGGATACGCGCTTTCCCCCTTGATTGCCCCCGGCATTCCGGATATCGGAATCATGCTGGCCTACAACCCGATTCAGCATCTTCTTCTAGGTTTGGCCGGAGAAGAGGCGGGCCCAGCGGTGTTGGTCATGACATCGGCGAACATCGGCGGTGAGCCGATTCTGTACTCCGACAACGATCTCGAACGATTGGGTGACCTGGCCGACGGGGTATTGACCCACAACCGTCCGATCTTGATGCCGTGTGACGACTCGGTGATGCGAATAGTCGGCAGTGGAAGACAGTTGCTTCGTCGCTCGCGCGGATATGCTCCGCTGCCCGTCACCGCGCCGTTCGACGTACCGCCTACCTTGGCGGTCGGGGCCGACCTGAAGAACACCTTCTGTCTTGCCGAGGACGGATATGTGTGGCCGAGTCAGCACATCGGAGACATGGGCGACCTCGCTGTCATCGACAGTTTTGCTGCGTCGGAGAGTCACTTCGAATCGATCACAGGGGTGGTGCCGCACCAGATCGCCTGTGACGAGCATCCTCGGTATCGCTCGTCCTCGTGGGCTCGCAGTCGTAGTGGTGACCGACCGGTGCGCATCGTCGGGCATCACCACGCACATGTGGCTTCCGTGATGGGGGAGAACGGCCGGGACGGGAGCGAACCAGTTCTCGGAATAGCGTTCGACGGCACCGGCTACGGGGCGGACGGCGCAGTGTGGGGAGGGGAACTACTGCTGGCGACGTACAAGGGTTATCGCCGTCTCGCGCATCTGGGATACGTACTGCTGCCCGGTGGCGATGCCGGAGTGGAACGGCCGTACCGAATGGCGCTCGCCCACCTGTGGCATGCCGGGTTGGACTGGGAATCCGACCTCGCGCCCGTGGCAGCCTGTCCGCCCCGAGAGCAGTCGGTCCTACTTCACCAGATGGAAACCGGTTTCGGGTGCGTGGACACCTCCAGCATGGGGCGGTTGTTCGACGCAGTCTCCTCGCTGACCGGGGTCCGACAGAGGGTCGACTACGAAGCGCAGGCTGCCATCGAGTTGGAGGGGGTGTCGAGGGGAGTCGACAGCGCCGGTTCGCGGTACACCTTCGATTGGACGCAGTCGGACGACGATTCGTGGACAGCAGATCCGCGGTCGGTCATTCGGGCTGTTGTCCGCGATCTCCGGGAGAAGTTGCCCGCTGAAGTGATCGGCGCCCGTTTCCACGAATCCGTAGCGCACCTGGTGCTCGAGTGGGCAATTCGTGGCCGGGAACTGGCGGGAGTGGACGAGGTAGTACTCACCGGAGGTGTCTTTCAGAACCCTCTACTGCTCGTTCGGGCGTGTGCTCTGCTCTCAGACGCTGGATTCACGCCGTTGACAGGACTGGAGTTGCCGCCGAACGACGGCGGTCTCGCCTACGGCCAAGTGCTGGTGGGGAGTTCGTCATGAGGTCAGGAGTTGTGTCATGTGCCTAGCCGTACCGGGACGTATCGAGTCCCTGGAGGAACGCGACGGAACGACGATGTCGGTGGTGAACTTCGGTGGCGTCCGAAAAGAAGTGTGCCTCGAGTACATTCCGGGCGCCCAAGTCGGCGAGTACGTCGTGGTGCACGTCGGATTTGCCATCCAGCGACTCGACGAGGAATCCGCTCGCAGCACGCTGGCGGAATTCGAGCACCTCGGCGTACTCGAAGAGGAATTCGGTGACGGGTTCGAAAGGGCTGCCCGGGCCGCGGGGATCGAACCGAAGGAGACGGAATCATGAAATATCTGGACGAGTTCTCCGATCCGGAACTGGCCGGCAAACTGCTGGATCAGATCCGTGCGCTGGCCACACGGCGATGGGCGATCATGGAAGTGTGTGGTGGTCAGACACATTCGATCATCAGACACGGCATCGATCAATTACTTCCCCAACAGATCGAGATGATCCACGGACCCGGATGCCCGGTCTGTGTCACCCCGCTCGAGATCATCGACAAAGCTCTCGAAATCGCGGCAAGACCCGATGTCATTTTCTGCTCCTTCGGGGACATGTTGCGAGTTCCGGGGAGTTCGTCGGATCTGTTCCGCATCAAGAGCGCCGGCGGTGACGTGCGGGTGGTGTACTCACCGTTGGATGCACTGACTATCGCCAAGGAGAATCCGGACCGGCAAGTGGTGTTCTTCGGGATCGGATTCGAGACCACCGCGCCGGCCAACGCCATGACCGTCTATCAGGCCAATCGCCTGGGTATCGAGAACTTCTCGCTACTCGTCTCGCACGTTCTGGTCCCGCCGGCGATGGCCGCGATCATGGATTCGCCAGAGTGCCGCGTGCAGGCATTTCTGGCGGCCGGGCATGTGTGCAGTGTGATGGGAACGTCGGAGTACCCGGCGCTGGCCGAGAAGTACAAGGTCCCGATCGTCGTCACCGGATTCGAGCCGCTGGATCTGCTGGAGGGCATCCGAAAGACGGTGCTGCAGTTGGAATCGGGTCGATACGAGGTCGAAAATGCCTACGCCCGTGCCGTCACCGCGCAGGGCAACACCGCAGCGAAAGCGATGCTCGAGGATGTGTTCGCCGTGTCGGACCGGACGTGGCGCGGCATCGGATCGATCCCGGACAGCGGTTGGCAGCTGGCACCGAAGTATGCGTATTTTGATGCCGAAGAGCGTTTTTCGGTGACCGATATCCACACTGACGAGTCGAGCGTCTGCCGTTCCGGAGAAGTGTTGCAAGGTTTGATCAAGCCACACGAGTGCAGTGCCTTCGGGAAGGAATGCACTCCGCGGAATCCGCTCGGTGCCACGATGGTGTCGTCCGAGGGGGCGTGCGCCGCGTACTACCTGTACCGGCGCCTGGAACTTCAGGAGGCGGGTCATGCCGGCTGAGGAGACCGCTGTCGTGGACTTGTCGGCGTGGGTCTGCCCACTGCCGCTGCGTGATTCGCCGAACATCGTCATGGGGCACGGCGGTGGAGGAGCGATGTCCGCCGAGCTCATCGAGCACCTGTTCCTGCCCTCGTTCGGAAGCGCTGCCGATGCAGAACTCGGTGACTCGGCCGTATTCGACGTCGGTGGGGTGCGGCTCGCGTTCTCGACCGACTCGTATGTCGTCAAACCCATGGTGTTTCCCGGCGGAACGATCGGCGATCTCGCTGTCAACGGAACGGTGAACGACCTGGCGATGGTGGGAGCGCAGCCATTGGTGATGTCGACGGCATTCATCCTGGAAGAAGGGACGGCACTGACCGACATCGCGGGAATCGCGAAGGCGCTCGGTGAGGCCGCGCACGTTGCCGGCGTTCGGCTGGTGACAGGTGATACCAAGGTCGTCGATGCCGGTCACGGCGACGGAGTCTTCATCAACACCGCAGGAATCGGGATTGTCGCAGACGGGGTGGACATCAGCCCCACTCGCGCACAAGTGGGTGACGTCGTGATCGTCAGCGGCGACATCGGCGTTCACGGCGTGGCCGTGATGAGTTGTCGCGAAGGTCTCGAATTCGGGACCGAAGTGCGCAGTGATTGTGCGGCCCTGAACGGCGTGGTGGCCGACATGATTGCCACCGGTGTCGACATCCACGTCCTGCGCGACCCTACGCGGGGCGGAGTCGCCGCGACCCTCAACGAGATCTCTCAGGCGTCGAACATCGGGGTTGCGCTGGTGGAGCGAGATCTGCCGATTCCCGCTGACGTGCGCGACGCCTGTGGGCTACTCGGCTTGGATCCGTTGTACGTCGCAAACGAGGGCAAGTTGATCGCTTTCGTTCCACGCGAAGATGCCGCCCTGGTTCTGGAAGCGATGCACGGCAATCCACTGAGTGTGGGAGCCGCCGTGATCGGGGAGTGTGTGGCCGAACATCGCACAATGGTGGTGGCGCGTACGGCATTGGGAGGCAATCGGGTAGTGGATCTGCCGGCAGGTGAACAACTCCCGCGGATCTGCTGATGACTGCCGTCGGTATGAACGGGCCGGCATTGTTTGCCCGCTACGCGTATCCGCCGAACGAGTTGGGTTACTGCGGACCCGACGATCCTTCAGTGCTGCTTCGTCTGGCCAGCGGCAACTCGGGCAGCGGCGACCGTGATCGCGCTCGTCAATTCGACGGTGCGTGGCCGTACCTCGAGGCATTGGCTGTAGGAGCGGGCATCGACGACCCTCTGGATTCGCGAGTGATCGAAGCCTATTGGGTGGGAGGTGATCTCCTCGACTCTCTCGATTCGGGGAAGTTGTTGCAGCACCTGAGAAAAGCATTCGGTGAACGCGAGAACACCGGGTTCCTCCCCGTCCTCGGGGGTCGGGACCGCGCGCTCGCGCACCACAGTTTTCACGTATTTCTGGTGTATCCGTGGGTCAAGCTTCTTCGGAAGCGCGGTGCGGTCCCACTGTCCGTCCTCCAGAACTGCCGGATCAGATGGGGAGTGGTCGAGGACGTCGGCGAGGAGCATGCATTGGTGGTTTCGTCCCCGCTCGAGTTCGACGGTGAGCAACTCGCACGCGGCCGACCGGCAACGCAGAGAGTGCGGTGGAGGGTCGAGGGCAACGCGCTTGCGGCGATGCCCGTCCCCGGCGCTGTGGTGACGATGCACTGGGATTGGGTGTGCGACAGGATAACGGCAGAGCAATCACGTGCATTGGATGCCGCGGAAGACTCGGGATTGCGGATCGCGAACCGAATGCTGTCGACCGATATGTGATCGTCAGTTCCCCTCCAGGACGGAGGCTACGGTGAATTGGGGTAGCGCGGTAACGGACAGCGCACTGTGGTTGGCAGAGGCATATGCGATCACGGTAGCGGTTCTCGTCGTCACCGCGCTGCTGCTAGCTCGGTATACCCGCTGGGGCAACCAGTTTCGGCGAATGGCTTGGCCCTACTTCGATCCCCGGCGCACCGTCATTCCGCTGTCGATTCTCGCGTTACTGCTGCTGCTCACGATATTCGGTGTCCGCGTGACGGTGTTGTTCTCGTACTGGTACAAGGATTTCTACGACGCCATTCAGAACCTCGACGAAACCGCTTTCTGGCACTACCTGCGAGTGTTCGCGATATTGGCCGCAGTCCACGTCGCTAGCTCACTCGTCGTCTACCTGGTGGGCCAAACACTCGATATCAATTGGCGCAGTTGGCTCAATGACACATTGACCGACGATTGGCTCGACGGCCGCGCCTACTATCGCGGAAACTTCCTGGAGAACCCCGTCGACAATCCGGACCAACGTATTCAGGCAGACATCACCGCATTCGCGACGTCGTCCCGCACGTTGTCCATGGGCGCCGTCGCCGCAATGGTGTCGATCGTCAGCTTCACCAAGATCCTGTGGGATCTGTCCGGGCCGTTGACTGTTTTCGGTGCCGAGATTCCGCGAGCGATGATCTTTCTCGTCTACATCTACGTGTTGGTGACCACGGCACTCGCATTCTGGATCGGCCGGCCTTTGATCATGCTGAACTTCTTGAACGAGAAACTCGGCGCCACCTTCCGGTACGCGTTGGTTCGACTACGGGAGTACGGCGAAAGCATCGCCTTCTATCGCGGAGAGAACGTCGAACGACGCACGCTCGGACTACGTTTTGCTGCAGTGATCCGCAATATGTGGGCGATCGTCTTCCGGACGCTCAAGTTCAGTGGCTTCAATCTGGCAGTGGATCAGACAGCGGTGGTGTTTCCGTTTCTGGTCCAGGGATCTCGATTGTTCAGCGGGCAGATCACTTTCGGCGACGTGATGCAAACTGCTCAAGCATTCGGCCAGGTGCACAATTCGTTGTCGTTCTTTCGAGAGTCCTATAGCGATTTTGCAAGTTTCCGGGCCACACTGATCCGTTTGACCGGGCTCGCCGATGCCGATCGTCGTGCCCGCGCACTTCCCGTGCTCGACGCGTTCTCCGCTGGCAGTCATTTGGTTGTTCGGGGACTCGACGTGCGCACGCCGGTTGGTGAGGCGTTGATCTCCGAACTCGACATGTCACTGGGGCCCGGCGATGCACTGCTGGTGAAGGGTCCGTCGGGTAGCGGCAAAACCACGCTGCTCCGCAGCATCGCGCAGTTGTGGCCGTACACAAACGGTTCCGTGACCACCCCGGTCGGAGACGTCCTGTTCCTCTCACAACGGCCATACCTACCATTGGGTTCTCTGCGCGCGGGTTTGGCATATCCGGACCAGTTGCCCTCAGGTCAGCCGAACACCGGGCGCTCGGACTTCGACGACCGCAGGCTCCACGACGCGCTCGCCGAGGTGCATCTCGCACATTTGATCGGTCGGCTCGACGAGCCGGCTGATTGGACTCGAATTCTGTCGCCGGGCGAACAACAACGGTTGGCGTTCGCCCGAGTCCTCCTGATCCGACCGCGAACCGCATTTCTCGACGAGGCGACATCCGGAATCGACGAAGGCCTCGAGTACACGCTCTACGACATCCTTCGCCGTGAACTGCCCGACAGCATCATTGTCAGCGTCGGGCATCGCAGCACTCTCGACGTTTTTCACAATCGACAACTCGAACTGCGCGGTGCAGGACACTGGACTCTCGCTGATCACGAAGGCTGAGAAAACTTTCGACGGTCGGATTCTTGCGACAGGATTCGGCCGGGTTACCCGCCGCGCCGCGATCGATCGAAGACACCGACCGTCACGAGGTCGAAGGGTTGCGGAAGTCGTTTGTGCGCTGGAGCACCCAGGCCGCAATCCTGGTGCGCGAGCCGTACCCCAGTTTGTTCAGTATGTGATCGACGTGGCCGTCGACAGTGCGCTGAGAAATGACCAGCTTGTCCGCGATTGCTCGGTTTGTCAGGCCCTGTGCGACGAGTTCGGCCACCTGCTGCTCCCGCGGAGTCAGCACTTCGTCAGCCGCCGATTTCGGTGATCCACCGGGCGGTTGCTCTCTCAGCGCGCGGGCCGCTGCGTCGTCGAGAGTCAGAGCTCGTCCATGATCGAATGCTGTTTGAAACACCCTGTCTCCGATCCGGTTACGAGCCTCGGTCACGCTGTTTTCGTGGTACGGGACCATGCTCCTGAAGGTGTCCATCGGGCTGCCCGTGGCGGTGAACAGCGTGTCGGCAGCTCCCATCAGTGTGGCTGCCAGCTTTGCGTCCCGGTCGACAAGCGTCCACGCGATTTCCTCGAGGCACCATGCACATCCGAACTGGTTACCCAGCCCTCGAAGCAATCGGAGAGAATCTTCGAGTAGCTCGATACCGCGAGCGTGGTTGCCATGACGCCACAGGGCGGATCCGTAGTCCGACATCGTCATCGACCGCCACAAGATTTCGCCGCGCGATTCGGTGAGGGCCAACTCCTCCTCGTAAATGCTTGCAGCCCGGTCAGTTTCGCCGAGTGCGTCGACGACGAAGGCGAACCAGTAGAGCGCGGGTACCAGACGGGCGATGTCGTCGTTTGCCCGGAATGCTGCGACAGCCTGCTCCAGGTACTCGGCGCCGCGCACGAGATCGCCGTCGGCGACCGCGACGAATCCGAGCGTGTACCGCGCCAGTATGCGACCGTCGTCGTTCCGCTGCATCTCGGCCTGTCGCCGAGCCTCTTCGGCAATGCTTGTCGCCGAAGCGATATCTCGTTGGAGGGCTGCCAGCAGTGCGCCTGTCGCGGCGGCCTCGACTACCGCCTCACCGAGAGTGCCCTCGGTCAGTTCGGGCACCTCGGCCAGGGCGCGACCCAACCAGTAGCGACCTTCGTTGAATCGACCACGTGCAAGCCAGTAATCATGCAAGGCACTTGCGGTACGCAATGTGGCTTCGACCGAGTCGGGTTCGGTCAGACCGAATTCCAACGCGGTGCGCACGTTGGGTAAGTCGCGGTCGATCCGCGTCATCCAATCGATTTGGTGCGGCCCCGTCCAGTCGACTCCGGCGCGGAAGACGAGTTGCCTGAACCACTCACTGTGCCTGCGCTGCAGCGAGACCCACTCGTCGACTGACACCAGTTCACGCCCGTAGTCGCGAAGAGTCTCGAGTAGGCGGTAGCGGACGTACGAGCCGTTTTGTTCACGGATGAGGATCGACTTGTCGACAAGGGACATCACGAGATCGCCCAAGTCGTCGTTCTGTGCTTCGTCGGCGAGAATTCCTTCGACGGACCCGAGATCGAAGCTACCCGCAAATACGCTCGAGTTCGCCCACAACGACTTCTCCGGCGGCGTACACAGATCGAAGCTCCAGTCGATACTCTGTGCAAGCGTTTGTTGACGCGCTGGAGCGTTCCGGCTGCCCCGCGTCAGCAGTTGGAAGCGGTCGTCGAGTTTTTGCAGGATCTGATCGACCGACATCGCCCTCAGTCGGGCAGCCGCCAACTCGATCGGCAGCGGTAGTCCTTCCAACCGGCGGACGATCTTCTCCACAGCCGCGCTGTTCTCGCTGGTGATGCGGAAGTCCGTCACGGAGGAATGTGCCCGCTGCTCGAACAGCATCATCGCATCACCATCACGGGTGTCGGTTGGCGACGGCGCCTCGGTGGGAAATCGCAGAGGCGGCACCCGTAATACCATCTCGCCGGGAATGTCGAGCGGTTCTCGGCTGGTCGCCAGAAGTGCCAATCGGGCACAGCACCGGAGAAGTTCGGCGGCGGTGTCGGCAACCCAGCCGATGAGGTGTTCGCAATTGTCCAGAACAAGCAGGACACGTTCGTCGACGAGACGGCCGATCAGTACCGATCGCGGTGACCGCGTAGATCGGTCTTGTACTCCGAGTGCGGCAAGAATCGTCTGATCGAGAAGTGCCGGCTCCCGCAGTTCGCTGAAGTCGACGAACCAGACGCCCCCGGGAACGCACGGGAGGAATCATCGGCGGCACGGAGCGCCAAGCGGGTTTTGCCGACCCCACCCAGGCCCGTAAGGGTCATAAGCCGGTAGTCCGACAGCAGGCGTCGGACTTCTTTGGCCTCGGACCGACGACCGACGAAACTGCTCAGTTCGATCGGTAGGTTTCCTCGTTTTGCCGCCATGAGAATCGCGCCGAATTTGTACGTGCTGAGTGGATTGACCCCACACAGTGTACGCGGAATCGCGTGTGTGAAATCTGTCAACGCACCACCGGTGTTCGCCCGTGATTGCCGTTGGGCCGAAGCTTTTCGGTGCATGACGCGGAATAGCGAACACTTTCCACCGACGTAGTTCGCGCCTCATTCGAAAGGGATGAGAGGCGCATTTCATCTTTCTGGCGCACTTACGATTCGGGCATGAAACGTGTGTGGGAAGGTGTGCGGCGCTACGGCAAGACGCTGCACTCGGTCGGGTTGTCGTTCGGTCTGGTGTTTTTCGTCCTCTCGATGAGCCCGTCCCTCTTACCGCGCGCGTGGTACCTGCAGGGCGTGGCAACCGGTATTTCCGTCGCCACCGGGTACGGCATCGGTGTGAGCGTGGCGTGGATGATCCGCAAATGCGGAGTCGAACCGACATGGTCGGACCGGACCAAGCGGATCGGTTGGGCCGTACTCGCCGTACTGGCAGTGATATTGGTGCCTCTTTTTCTGATCTTGGGTTCGTGGTGGCAGCAGATCGTCCGTGATCTGGTCGAGGCGCCTCGCGTGAACCGGGCGAACTATCTTCTGGTGCTGCTGGTTTCGCTAGTGGTGTGGTTGATCTTGCTGGAGGCGGGTCGCGGTCTGCGGCATCTCACCAGAGGACTCGCTGCCGTTGCTCTGCGGTTTGTTCCCAAGGAAGCAGCGAAAGTCGCGAGCTTGGTCGTCGTCTTCGCGTTGGCGATCTTCGTCGTCAACGGTGCCCTCTACAACGGGCTCATCGCTTTTGCGAACTGGAGTTTCTCCGGCGCGGACAACGACACGCCCGATGGTATCGACCAGCCTCTGATCGCCGAACGCAGTGGTTCACCCATGTCTGCGGAGGCATGGGATTCGCTGGGCAAGGAGGGTCGCACTTTCGTGGGTAGCGGGCCGTCTGCGGTGCAGATTTCCGCGCTGACCGGCCGGGACGCGAAGCAACCCATCCGCGTGTACGCCGGCCGTGAGTCGTCGGATTCCGTCGACGGTGTCGCGCAGCGGGTCGTCAACGAACTCGAGCGCACCGGCGGCTTCGACCGTGCCGTCCTGGCAGTAGTGACCACCACCGGCCGCGGCTGGGTGAACGACGACGTGGCGTCCGCTTTCGAATACGTCCAGGGCGGCGATACCGCCATCGCGGCGATGCAGTACTCGTTCCTTCCCAGCCCTTTGGCATTCATCGCCGATCGCGAAACCCCGATGGCCGCAGGCCGGGCGCTGTTCAACTCTGTCTATGCGAAGTGGATCGATCTGCCGCTCGACAAGCGCCCCAAGCTTGTCGTTTTCGGCGAGAGCCTCGGATCGTACGGGGGACAGGCCGCGTTCGCGGGAGCACAGGACATGGCGACGCGGGTGGATGGGGCGTTGTGGTCGGGGACTCCGAACTTCACCGCTCAATGGCAGGAGATCACCAGCAGTCGTGACTCCGGCTCACGGGAAGCCGTGCCGGTGATCGACGACGGGCAGTCGATTCGTTTCGCTGCCTATCCGGAGGATCTCGAACTGGATGCGCCGTGGAACGACTCACGCGTCGTGTACTGGCAGCACGCCAGCGACCCAATTGTCTGGTGGTCTTTCGACCTGCTTCTGAACAAGCCGGACTGGCTTGCCGAGCCTCTCGGCCGTGATGTCGATCCGGGAATGACGTGGATACCGTTCGTGACATTCTGGCAGGTGACACTCGACATGGTCTTCTCGGCGGACGTTCCGCCAGGTCACGGGCACAACTACGGTGCCGACGCGGCGGACATGTGGGCGCGGATCCTGCACCCCGACAACTGGTCTCAGTCGGACACCGACGCGATTCGCGGCGCTCTGACGAACGACTTTCAACCCACCAAGTAGTAGTGCGGAGTGCGGACCTCGTGACGGTCTCTCGTCGTTGGACCGGGAGTACTCGCTCTAGATCGTTCTATCACTGTTTGTCAGCTATCTAACAAGGAGCGCGATGCATTCATCAAGAACACTCGTAGCTGCGGTGGCGCTGAGCGCGATCACTGTATTTGCCGGGGCTGGGTCCGCGGTTGCCGCGCCGGCGGTCGGATCTGTCGATTTCGGTTCGTCGAGCGGATCCGGATCAGGAACCGGTTCGGCTAGCGGATCCGAATCTGGTTCTGTCGATTTCGGATCCGGCGGACCGGACGTCGAGCATCCGGTGTCGACCTGCTTCTGGTCCGTGCCGATCAATCCCGAGCGCGCGGACCCACAGCTCAACTACGCCTTTCCTGACCCTGCGGCGATTTACTGGGCTGCGCAGTTCACAATCCCCGAGAACGCCGAGTTGGTTATCCGAGGGCAGTATGCGCATGCGCGCTATCAGTCGTTGAACTCGTACAACGCAGCAACCGCGATGCCGACCGCCGTCCTCAATGACATTTCGACAGCTCCCGACGCAGGTTCGCGCAACACCTATCTTCCCGGTGCCGATCGATCGAACGAAAGTGCCAGGTCGTACACGGCTTCCGTCCTCAACGAGGCCTCGCCTGCTGAGCCGAAACCCAACACCTTGTATGCCGGTGTGCCAGGTCAGGACCGGATAAGCCTGCTTTATCGCATCTACCTGCCGGACAACGGGCGTGATCTCACCGGCGGCGTTGGACTGCCGGAGCCAGAGCTGCACCTTTCGGGTGGTCAGGTGTTGCGCGGGCAGGATCTGTGTTCAGCGGTCGGTGCGGACAACGGAATCTTGAAGCCGGCTTCGCTGCCGCTGGACACGTACAAGGCATTGCGTGACCAACCGGGCAAGCCTGCGACATTCCCTTCCGAGCAGACACCAGTCTGGCGGGCGTACTACAGCGCCGAGTTCACGCTCGGCTGTACCTATCTCGGCAAATGCGATGGCACACCCCAGCGGGTGGGCGGGCAGTACTCCAACATCGACAACAGCTACGTCACCGCCGAAGTCAACCGTGGGTTCGGCGAAGTTCTAGTACTTCGGGGAGAGCTGCCGAGGACTCCGAAGACGACAGGCGGCGCAAAGAATCTCGACAGCGCAGTCGACATGCGGTTCTGGTCGATGTGCAGCAATGAATCGCTGGCAACGACGAAGGTAGCGACGTGTCTGTTCGACGAGCAGATGGCCACTGATGCGGATGGTCGCTACACGATTGTCGCGTCGCTCCCTGAAGACCGACCCGCAAACGCTACGAAGGAATGCGGGGTGTCATGGCTTTCGCTCTCGCCGGCCGGTGACGGCGCAGGGCACCCCGACGATTCCCTCTTGATCATGCGGAACATGCTGCCGGCCAAGGACTTCAGCCACGCTGCACACGACACCAAGACGCCCGGTGACGAGAAGGCAGTGATGGGAGAGTATCTGCCGGACGGGCAATATACGTCCAAGCTCGCGTTCGAGGGCAGTGGCTGCGCGAAGTAACCCGTCCCTACGCGTGAGGTCACTACTCGAGATTGTGTCTGGTGATCCTCCTCGATGATGTCGGCTGCGCTCTGCTGCGAGCGCAGCCGACACACCGTTGACCAAGTCTTTTCGCGATCTTCGGTGGGGAATCGGGGCCTGCGGTTCAGGCACTCATCCCTTTCGAATGAGGCATCAACTACGCAGGCGCTCGCAGTGTCAGCATTGTCGCGCAGCGGTATCAGCTGTGCTCTGTTGTCCGTCGTGGCGGACAGGGGCGGCTTTTCTCGCCTACCGCCTATCCTGCTTGCCGCAATCAGAAATGAGTTTTGACATGGGTTCCGTTGTCGGAGAACTTCTCCCATTGGCCGTCGGTGTCGCCGTGTCGCCGGTGGCCGTCATCGCCACCATCTTGATGTTGCTCTCCAAGCGAGCGGGTAGCACCAGCGCCGGGTTCGCGGTGGGCTGGTTACTCGGAATCTTCATCGCTACAGTTCTTTTCGTCATCTTGTCCAGTGCCGTCAGCACGTCAGACGACGGACCGTCCGCCACGGTTTCGTGGATCAAACTAGCTCTCGGTGTCCTCCTGTTGGCCGTCGGGGTCAAGCAGTGGCGGGGGCGCAGCGGCGAGCACGAAACACCGAAGTGGATGCAAGCCGTCGACGAGATGACCGCGGTCAAGGGATTGGGCCTTGGATTCGCGCTCGCCGCGATCAACCCGAAGAACCTGCTCATGTGCATCGCGGCCGGAGTGTCGATCGGCTCGGCGTCGTTGGCGACCAGCGGAGCGATCACCTCGATTCTCGTATTCACGGTCATCGCCAGTTCAACTGTCGCGATCCCGGTCATCGGATACCTGGTGGCTGCTGATCGCCTGCGAAAGCCATTGGCCAATCTCAAAGTCTGGCTCGAGGACAACAACACCACGGTGATGAGTGTGTTGATCTTGGTCGTCGGAGTTGTTCTGATCGGCAAGGGAATTGGCGGAATCTTCTGATACCCGCTCTTTCGCGTGGTGTGAACGCGCGATTCCCGGATGATCGTTCGATCAGGCGCGCTTGACCGCGTAGTCGCCGTCGGCGTGACCGATCAGTTGCCATCCGCCCTCGATCGGGGACAGTCGGACGTCGGAGAGATTCGTGGTCTCGAGCTGTGGCCGGTCGGTGCCGGGGTACCAGGCCTCGACCCGTCCGGTGCCGCTCCCGTCAAACCCGTCACGCGATACCTCCGTCAGCGAGCCGGGCGCTGCCCGCGGATACGCTCGCGAGAGTGGCGCGGTGAATCCCTCTACGAGCCCGAGTGATTCACCGGACGGGCAGTCGATGCGATTCAGATTTCCCTGCGGCTGGTGGGTATTGCCGTCGCGAACCGGGTGGGGGTCACCGCACGCTTGTGTCCACGACCACCACGCGCCGCCCATCCGGTACCTGTCGGTGGCATCGACGAAGCGGTCGACGTCTGCTCTCTGCTCGTCGGCGTCGCCGAACCAACCCCATTCACCTGTCCACAACGGTGCGTCGTACCAGGCGGCAGCGAGGTCGGCGATCTTGAATCCGTCTTCGATTCCGGGAAATTCGCTACTGACCGTTATCGATTCGCTGTAGAGATGGGGCGAGAAGACCACCAGGGGATCGGTCAGGTAATGGCGTGGAGGCAGCGCGTCGAGGCCGAAAGCCGACCAGATCGCGCTGGGCTCGAAGAACACGAGGTGTGGAAATCCTCCTGCTTCGGCCTGTCTGATGGCGTCGGTGGCCCGCTTGTAGAACTGCCCGATCTGATCAGCTGCCGTGAATGGATCGCGCAGGCCGGGGTTCGGTTCGTTCAACAGGTCGTATCCGGCTACAGCTGGTTCGTCTTTGAACTCGGCAGCCAACCGCGCCCACGTCGCGACGAGGCGACTCTGGATTCCTTGCTCGTCGTCGTAGAACGCCTGGAAGGCATGGGCGATCGCGGGTGCGGCTTCCCTGAGTCCACCGATGTTGCAGGTTGTCCATCCGCCGGTCAGGGTTGCCCACTCGGGTGCGCCGTCCCAGCCGACTCCCGGCCGCATGAATGACGGGCACGACTGGTCGCTCGGAGTGCCGACGTACGGGCCCCATGCATCCTGATGCATGTCGAGAACGGTGTAGATGCCGTGGTCTTTTGCATCCTCGACCGCTACTCGAACGCGGTCGACGTACGCAGTGTCGAATGCACCGCGGGTCGGTTCCAGGAGGGACCACGCGACGTTGAGCCGGACGACGTTGAAGCCCAGCGCTGCCATCTGCGCGAAGTCCGTTCTTCCCAGCGGCGTAACGGTGGGTAGACCGGTGCCGTTGGTTGCGTAGTCATTGAGACCGTTGGCGTTCGCGCCGCGGAGCAACACCGTTCGTCCGTCGACGTCCTTGATCGTTCGATCTGCGACGGTCAGTTGAGGGAGAGTCCAGCCCGGATCCGGTGGTGCAGCGTTCGCCACCGGAGTTGCAATCTGGAGGACCAGGATTGCGAGGGTGGCAAGCAACAGCGCACGCATCCATCGACCTTTCTAGACAAACGTCCAATTCCGAGTCGAGGCTAGCGTGAGAAGACCCGTTTCCGGCGCGGTTTGCTCATACCTGTCACGGCCCCGCGTTGCCGAGAACACGTCGGACACGTGCTCCTGCTGGAGGTGTCATCATTGTCGACAAGTCTCGACCCGAGGGAGCCCTGGTGAAGCTTGCATTGACTGATCTGATCGAACAAATGCCTCGTGACGATTTGGCGAGTACGCGAGCGTTCTATGCGTCGCGGCCTGCCGGTGTCGGTCCGAGTTCCCTGCAAGAACTGCTTGTGGTGCGAGCATCCAGGGTGGTTGATCCCACGGCGAGCCGGGCTGTTGAACACACACTCGACATCGAGGGCCGATCCGTTTCGGTGCGCGTAGTCACTCCGAAAGACGGCGATGTCAACGGGGTCTATCTGTATCTTCCGGGTGGGGGTTTCTACATGAGTTCAGCGGCCAGCGCTGACGCCCGAAGCATGAGACTTGCCGACGAGGTCGGGGTGGTAGTGGTTACCGTCGATTACCGGCTTGCACCGGAATTCCCTTGGCCGGCAGCGCCGGACGATTGTGAGGCAGTCGCCTTGTGGCTGCTTGATGTCGCTGCCGAACGGTTCGGGACGACCAGGCTCGCCATCGGTGGCATGTCGGCGGGAGCAACCTTGGTGACGACGACGTTGCTGCGCCTTCGTGATCGAGGTCTGGCCAAGGCATTTTCGGGTGCGGTGCTGGAAGCGGGCACGTACGACGTCAGTGCCCAGACTCCCGCGGGCCGCACCATCAGCGACGAATACTTCATCGAAGCCTACGTCGGCCATGTCGATGATCGCACTCTCCCGGATATTTCTCCGACATTCGGCGACCTCAGCGGCCTGCCGCCGACCCTCGTTGTCGTTGGATCAGAAGACGTGGTCCTGGCAGAGAACCTTGCCATGGTGGCGCGACTGTCGGCGGCCGGAAACGACGTCGACTTGCGTCTCTATCCTGATGTCCCGCATGGATTTACAAACCATCCAACGCCTGTTGCCCGCCGCGCTGCGTCGGATATGGGTGCCTGGCTTGGGCAATGTCTCGACGGCGAGTCGGAGTGACAAGCACGGGCGCGGTTCAGCGTGCCGAGGACACGCGGCGCGTGTTCGGTGTCAGATGGTGGTCGAGCGTTCGGCGATGAAACAGTTCGAGGCTCACGATAGATTTCATCAGGCCGTCGAGGGTTCGCGCATCCCATCCGGTCAGATGCTGCCAGCGGTCGAGTCGATACGTGACAGAGTTCGCATGCAGGTGGATGTCACGGGCGGCAGCGCTGACGGAGAACCCGCTTCGGGCGAAGGCGCGGACGGCATCCATCAGATGTGAGTGCTCTTCGGCCACGGACGCCCCAGCCTGTAGAAGCGGCAGCAGCTCGTCCTGGTGGGTGGCAAGAGTGGCGATGAGCCATTCGTCGGCAAAACTGACCGTCGTGCCCGGCGCTGTCGCCAACTGCAATGTGCGCTCGGCGTCTTTGATGCTTTGAGCTGCGCCGACGAGCCCGACCCGGGGCATCCCGATACCTAGTGACGTTCGTGGATGATCTCGCATGATTGCGTGGATGACTTCGGTTGGTTCGCCCTGACACATCACGATTACTCGGGAGCCATGTCGACTGCAATGCGCGACAGCATGCACGGAATCCAGGGTTCGTTGCAGGTTTTCCACTTGTGCTTCTGACCATTCCTCCTCGACGGCCGACAGTGCTTGGAACGATTTCTGTGTATCGAATCCGAGGGTTTGTGCCAGCTCTCGGGCGTTGCTCAGTTCCATATCCGTTGCACTGTGCAGTGTTTCGAAGAATCGGTATCGAACGCCGGCGCGGATGGCCTGCTCGCTGCGCGTTGCCTCGGAGTGTCCGACTGCGACTGCGCTCGTCGCGGCGTGAACGAGGTCCCAGAGTTTGCCGCCTGCTTGCAGCAGCTCGTGTGTTGGTTTCGTGGACCGCTGGACCATCGTGTCCCAGAGCTCACGAGATGCAATGTGATAGGTCTCGATGACATCGGAGAGGGGGAGCCCTTGCATCGCGCGACGGCGCCCGAGTTCGCGGTTTCGGTCGGTGTCTTCTGTGGTGATCGTTTCGTTCTCGGCGACGGCACACAGCATTGCGGACAACTGTTTGCGGATGTAGTTGCCTTGCTCGGCCACTGGTACCGCGGAGTAGGCCGGGAGTTCGCTGCGAATCTGTTGTACCGCGCGTTCGGTGAGCGCTTCGAGCTCGTCGGAAACCTCGCGACACAACCGACGGATCGTGTCTTCTTCTTCGACGTCGGTTACGTCCACGGGGTTACTCCTTTGTGCGTGCTTGGTCTTGCGTCCCGTGAATTTCACGAACGAGCGTCGTGGATTCCGGGGTTCACCCATGGTCCCGCCATAGTGACGGGAGGCACACTCAACGCTAGACCGGACGACGATTCGACGGCAAAACGCCCCTCGCCTCATCTGCTCCGGATCGATCAACGGCTAAGGAGCCACAATCATGTCCAACGAGGCGAAGAGTGCCTTGCTCGCAATCGGAGTTCCGTTCGTCGGGGTGCTGGGCGGGATAGTTGCGCTCTCCGGATCCGAACTGACTGTTCTCGGATTTCCCATTTTGTTCGCGTGGCTTTTCCTGTGGATGCCGCTGACCTCGTTGTGTCTCCACATGGCATGGAAGTTCTTTGACCGCAAGGACTTCGAGGAAGCGGAACGAAACGAACTGGCTCAGGCCAAGACCGAGATCGGGGATCCGACATGATCGCTGCAACATTTACGCTCGTGCTACTCCTCGCGCTCGGCGCCGGAGTGCTTTCACGCCGTGGAAGCAAAAAAGAGATCTCCGACTACCTCGTGGGCGGGCGGTCTTTCGGTCCCGTGCTGGTTTTCATCCTGGGAGCAGGTGAGGCCTACAGCATCGGCACGCTCATTGGATTTCCCGGGGGTGTGTACGCCCACGGGGCAAGCTACGGCGTCTGGTTCATCGGATACATCTTGCTTGCCTACCCGATCGGATACTTCTTTGCGCCCTATCTCTGGCGGGCAGGCAAGCGGTATAACGCGATGACGCTGCCCGATGTGGCAGGGCGGCACTTTCGGTCGCGCGGGTTGGAACTGACAATCGCGATTGCCTCGGTAGTCTTCCTCATTCCCTGGGGGCAGTTGCAGCTTGCCGGCCTCCAGGTCGCACTGAGCGGACTTGGCATCACCATCAACCCGACGGTGGCGGTTTTCGTCGGCGCTGCGCTTGCTCTGCTCTTCCTCCTGCTTTCGGGTGTGCGTGCACCGGCGTTCGTGTCTTACGTCAAGGACGCAGCTCTGCTGTTGGGAGCGATCCTGATCGGACTGGCCGCCACGGCCAAATCGGGCGGTATCACGAAGCTCTTTGCCGATGCGGCATCCCATGGGGCCGGGCAAGCCTCGCAATCCACCGTCACCGGTTCGTCGCTGACCTTCGTTCTCACCACAATTGTGTTCCAGTCACTCGGTTTTTTCGTTTTCCCCTTCATCGTGCAAGCGGTGCTATCGGCGAAGTCCGAGGCAACCCTCAAGCGAGTCGCCCGATTCAACCCGCTGTACATGCTCATGTATCCCTTCCTCGTCGCTGCTGCCTTCGGCGCAATTTCATTGCTGCCCAACAAGCTCGAGGGCGCAGAGTCCAATGAGGTGCTCCTGCAACTGTCCCGTCTCGTGCTCCCGGACTGGCTGACCGGAGTGGTGGCGGGTGGTGCGGCACTGTGCGCGATCGTTGTTCTGTGTGGCTCGGCGCTGGGAATCGGCTCGATCGTCTCGCGAAACATCGTTCCTGGAATACCCGAATCACGTCAGAGAGTGTGGGTGCGCGGGGTCATCGTCGCCTACCTCGGCCTGTCGCTGATCCTCACCCTCGCCGCACCCCAATTGCTGCTGACGCTGGTGAATACCGCGTATTACGGGGTGACCCAGGCCGTGGTGGTGTTCGCGACGATGATCTTCGGATGGAAGCTGCGACCGGCAGCGCTCGCGATGGGCGTGGTGCTCGGCGACGTGCTGGTGCTCTGGCTGTACCTCGACACACACGGCATGGTATCGATGTGGTTGGCGGACAAAGGCATGAACATCGGTGCCGCAGCGCTCGTTCTGAACGTGTTGTTCGTGTCCGCCACCCGAGTGATGTGGCCTCCTGTCGAAGCGGTTTCGGGCCTCCGTGCAGAAAATCGATCGGCACCAGTGCCTTGCCCCGCAGCCCCGACCACGAAGGCGGATATCCGATGACTCGGACACTACTCACCGCAGATGCAATCCTCACCCAAGACGCAGCGTCACCCCAGGTTGAGGCGCTCGTCCTCGATGGAGGCCTGGTTGTCGTCACCGGAAGTCGAAAGGACATGGGGGAGTACGCCGGACCGGAAACTCGTCGGCTCGATCTCGCCGGCGCTACTGTGATCCCGGGGCTGATCGAGTCGCACATTCACCCGACCTACTCCGGCTTGACTGACGGATGGGCCGATTGCCGGACGCCACCGTGCGCCTCGATCACGGATATCCAAGGGGCTCTGCGGAACTCCACTCCCACTCACGGCTGGATACGTGGATGGGGGTACGACGACACACAACTTCGAGAAGGTCGCCATCTCACACGCGATGACCTCGACGCAGTCTGCACCGACCGCCCGATCATCGTTCTGCACATCTCGGGGCACTTTGCGGTGGCAAACACTGTTGCGCTTGCAACTGCAGGCATCGACGAATCGACGGTGGATCCCGGGGACTCGCAGTTTCCGCGTGGGGCGGACGGGAGGCTCACAGGGATGGCCTGGGAAATCGACGCCGTGGCACGGTTGAGCGGCGCGATACCAGACCTGACACAGGCAGAGGTGCAGACCGCGTTGCTGCGTAGCTTGACACTGGCGCGTTCGCGAGGAATTACGACCGTCCACGATTTAGGGGTCGGCCTGTCGGCGGGCATGCAGGAGTTGGCCGCCTATCGTGCCCTGGACACCATGGGCGAGATGCCCGTGCACACGGTTGGCTTCCTTCGGGGTGATCTCGCGATCGCAGAACTGGAGGAAAGGAACATCGCTTTCACGGCTGCACCGGCCCCAGGGTCACGCTTCCGCCTGGCCGGCGCCAAATTCTGGGCGGATGGGTCCATTCAAGGATTGTCTGCAGCCTTGCGAACTCCGTATACCTGCAGCCCGAACCATCACGGTGATCTGCTCTATCCGCAGGAGCAACTCGACGACATGGTTCTCCAGGTGCACCGCGAGGGAGGTCAGGTCGCGGTGCACGCCAACGGCGATGCGGCTGTAGCCGCCGCCATCGCGGCGCTGCGCAGTGCGCACCGCAGTGACGGACGTCGAGCGCGGCACCGTATCGAGCACTGCCAGGTGAGTAGGCCTGCGGATCTCGAGGCGATACGTGATGCCGAGATCGGGGTGAGCTTTTTCGTCAACCATGTTTTTCATTGGGGCGATCGTCACCGTGACCGTTTCCTCGGTCCTGAGAGAGCCGGCAACCTGGACCCGCTGGCGTGCGCCGATGACATCGGCTTGAAATTCGGGCTGCACTCGGATTGCCCGATAACGCCGATGGATCCCCTCCAGACGATTAGGACTGCTGTGAATCGGCTGACCATGGGCGGTGCCGTGCTTGGCGCCCACCAACGGATCGGAGTGCAGCGTGCAGTGCAGGCCATGACTGTGGACAGTGCGTACTTGGTCCATGACGAAGGACGGGCGGGGATCTTGGCGCCGGGTCGTCGTGCGGACCTTGTCGCGCTCGACGGCACTCTTGCTGCTCTCGCAGACGCTTCGTCCGACATTCCTCAGCCTGCACTGGTCATGGTCGACGGCAGGTAGCGCATGAGATTGATTTCGTCCCAACGGTTACCAGCTCGAGGTGGAGATTCGTGCAGTTGCTCGACAGTGAAGTTGTTCGGCGCTGTGCAGTTACGGCTGCCGCCGCGGCCGCGGTCTGTCGTTCGAACGGGCCCGGCGTGGTCGATGGCGACGCAGTGACGGGCAAGAGTTTCTTCCTGCCGGATGGCGGCTGGCCGGGCACCTGAACACATGTCCGGTTTCTGGAGCAAAGTCGGGACGAGGAGCGTGCCACCCTTGTAATCTCGCACGGGAGTTTGCGGGGCGCGGGGTATCCCGCACAGCGAATGAGAGGATGAAGGTGACAACTGTCTACACGCGCCGCCGAGGGGCGCGCCCTTTCGGAATCGCCCTCGCTGCGCTGGTCGCCATGGGTGCGGCCCTGACCGGCCCCACACTCGCCTCCGCCTCGAGCGGCGACCTGCAATTGGGTTCGAGTCAGTTCGGATCGTCCGGGGAGCAACCGCCGCTGCCGGAGATCCCACCGCCGTCCGCGGCCGAGATCAGGCTCGACGAGGCGCGGAACTTCCGCGACATCGGCGGGTATCGGACTACCGACGGCAGGACCGTCCGGACAGGCCTGGTGTTCCGTTCCAACAAGCTCAGCTCGCTCAATGAGACTGATCTGGCAAAACTCACCGCCGCGAACCTCACCCTCGACGTCGACCTGCGCAACGCCTCCGAACGTGCGGAGGATCCCGATCGGATCCCCGCCGGGGTCACCTACCAGGTCGCCGACGTCGTCAGTATCGAACACGGCATCGCGTTCCACGAGTTCGTTCCCCTGACCCTCGGTCGCGCGTTGATCGACGGCGCAGTCAAGGGAACCTCGAACATCGGCCAGAGCATCGGCTACCCGTTCATGGTCAACTACCGTGGTTCCGATGTCGCCTTCCGTGACCTGCTGACTGCGATCGCGAACAACTCCGACGGCGCAACCGTCTACCACTGCAGTGCAGGGAAGGACCGCACCGGTTGGGGTACCGCGATCCTGCTGACCATCCTCGGTGTCCCGCGTGAGGTCATCAGTGCCGATTTCATGGCGTCGAACACGTACCTGGGCCGGGACGACGCGGTGGACCTGTCGTGGCTCGATGCGGCGTATGCACAGGTGGACCGGCTCTACGGCGGTATGGATAATTACGTACGGGAGGGCCTCGGCGTCGACCAGGGCACTGTCGACTCACTGCGCGCCAAGCTTCTCCTCTAAGCGGAGCTCCACGCCCGGCTTCTTGCCTACTCGGACCTTCTTCTGTCCCAGTGCGACCTGTGGTTGCGGGAGCGCGCGATTGTGTGGCGCCGCTCCTGGGGTGGGCCCGAGGTTTCTTGGCCGTGTGCGATCACCAAGTGGCGCAAGAACTTGGCGCGCAAGAATCACGCCTGGTCATGGACTTGACGCTGGCCAATTGGTCAGCATCGAATCGAGAGCCTCGAGGATTCTTGCCCAGCTTTCGGCGCTGTCCGGTGCACTGTGGCTGAACGATCCACCCAGCTCGAGGCTGGCGTACCCATGAAAAACGCTGCCGAGCAACCGAACTGCGTGGGTCTGATCGAGATCGGTGAGGTTGTACCCGCGCAGAATCGATCGCATCATCTGCGAGTGTCTGAAACCCGCGCTCGCGGCCGCGGCCTCCGGGGTGAGGCGCATCTGTGACGCGGCGTACCGACCAGGGTGTGACCTCGCGTAGTTGCGGTACACGTTCGCGAAGGCGGTCAAGGCGTCGCGGCCGGACCGACCGGCCACGGCGTCGGCAGCCTGGTCGGCCATCTCTTCCAAGGCAAGCAGCGCGATTCTGGTTTTGAGGTCGTTCGAACTTTTCACGTGCGAGTACAGGCTTGCGACCTTGACGTCGAACGCTCTGGCGACCGCCGATACGGTCACCTGCTCGAAGCCCACCTCGTCGGCCAATTCGGCGCCCGCCACGGCGAGGCGTTCGGGTGTCAGTCCTGCGCGAGGCATGTCCGTTGGTCCTGTTCGTCGAGAAGTGAAACCGCTTGCCTAAATAGTATAGGCAAATTACTGTGTGCTGTAGTTAAAACCTTCGCAACTTATCTACAGGTGAATGAGATGAACAGCCAGAGCAGCTGGATTACTACCGCAATTTCCGAGGACATCGTGCGCGGAGCCCTCGAGCTCGAGCGGACCGAACGCGGTGTGCTGACACACCGTCTGCCTGCCAGAGCTCGCACGCAATTCGCTGACGGGCAGATGGCAATGGCGCAATCACAACCGTCCGGAGTGCGGCTGGTGTTCCGAACCAGCGCTACGGCCATCGAACTCGACACTCTGCCCACGAAAATGATCTACATCGGTGCCCCGCCGAGGCCGCAAGGGGTGTACGACCTGATCGTCGACGGCGAACCAACCGGGCACGCAATCGCTGAGGGTGGCAACACGGTGACGATCGACATGGCGACCGGTACCGCTCAGAGACAATCCGGACCCGTCAGCACCATCCGCTTCGCGGACTTGCCCGCGCGATCCAAGACCGTCGAGATCTGGTTGCCGCACAACGAAACCACCGAACTTGTCGCATTGCGAACCGACGCCCCGCTCGAACTCGCAGTCGGCACGAAGCGCGATGTGTGGCTCCATCACGGAAGCTCGATCAGTCAAGGCTCCGGCGCTGAAAGTCCCTCCCGCACTTGGCCTGCTCTCGCAGCCTCCCTCGGCGGCGTGGATCTGATCAACCTCGGGTTCAGCGGCAGCGCTCTGCTGGACCAGTACGTCGCCCGCGCTATGCGAGACACTCCTGCCGACCTCATCAGCATCAAGATAGGCATCAATCTGGTCAACTCCGACGTGATGCGCCTGCGGGCCTTCACGTCGGCAATGCACGGCTTCCTCGACACGGTCCGCGACGGCCATCCAGTGGCTCCACTGCTGGTCGTCTCGCCTGTCTATTGCCCGATTCACGAAGACACGCCTGGACCTGGTGCATTCGATTTCGACGCGCTTGCCAGAGGCGAAATGCGATTCGTTGCTACCGGCGATCCTGCCGAGCGTGCAGCCGGAAAGCTGACGCTGCGCTCTATTCGGGAAGAGTTGGCGCGCATCGTAACCCAGCGATCGGCGGCTGATCCCAATCTGCATTACGTCGACGGGTGCGATCTCTATGGTGCGGCCGAGAACGAAGAGTTGCCGCTTCCCGATCAGCTCCATCCGGACGCTGCGACGCACCGTCTCATCGGCGAACGCTTTGCCCAACGGGTATTCGCAGACGACGGCGCATTCGCACGCACGGTGTGATCGCGCAATCTGGTTCGATCGGATTTCACACGATTTGACCCTGACGTAGCGTGAGGGCTCACGATGACTTCATGACCGATACTTACCCGGCATTCGACATCAGCCCCGTCCCTGTCCCCGCTACAGACGCCGTGCCTCCGGAACAGTTCCGAGGTCTCTACGGAATGCCCATGTTCGTGTCGGTTCCGACATCGGATCTGGCCGAATCTGCCGACTTCTGGATCCGTGGGCTCGGTTTCTTCGACCTCTTTTCGGTACCGGATCGACTGACGCACCTGCGACGCTGGGCATTTCAAGACGTTCTGCTCGTGCCCGGCGAATGTGCAGATTCACCACCGTCCGTCAGCGTGAGCTTTGCGTGTGTGCTGAGTCAGATCGATCAGATAGCCAAGGCGTGTGAGGAATTGCGGCCCGGATGCACCAGCGGTCCACATCTGAAGCCGTGGAATTCACTGGAGTTGGAGATTGTGACACCGGAGAACGCGCGTGTGATCATGACGGCCGCTCGTCCGTACGACCCGAACAGTGCCGAGGCCGAGCATCTGCGAGGCATGGGAATTGACGGACCCGTCGACTGAACCGAGGTCTGACGCTGTGGCCTCCCGAACCGCGTCTGTCAGACTGGATCACGTGACGGACCAACTCTTCGGAGACGAGGCAGACAGTGCTCTCACTGTCGGTGCTGCCGCATCACGACTAGGCATAACCGTACGTACCCTCCATCATTGGGACGCAATCGGTTTGGTGCGTCCGTCCGGGCGCAGTGACGGGGGCTACCGGCAGTACACCGACGCGGACCTCGGCCGCATCGGCCGGGTGCTTGTCTACCGTGACGTGGGTTTGTCGCTCGACGAGATCAGGATATTGCTCGATGCGCCCGCAGCCCACGTGGACGAGACGCTGCGTGGGCAGCGCGCCGAGTTGCGGCAACGGATAGCCGACTTGGAGGAACTGGGCGAGTCCTTGGATCGCATCATCGATGCCAGGAAGTCGGGTGTGCTGTTGCCGGCACACGAGCAGGTCTCGATCTTCGGCCGACACTGGCAGCCGTCATGGGGACCTGAGGCGCACGAGCGTTGGGGTGACAGTGCGCAGTGGGCGCAGCACGCGGAACGGTCGGCGGGTAGGACCGCTGAGGATTGGCAGAAGATCGCCGACTGCGTCGAGACGCTCAACGAAAATCTGGCGCTGGCCTGCCGATCCGGTGTCGAACCGGGAAGCGCCGAGGCAAATTTGCTGGCAGAACGGCACAGAGCGTCGATCGGGGTTTACTTCGACTGCACACATTCGATGCAGGTGTGTCTGGGACGGATGTACGTGGCCGATCCGGGATTCACCGCGTTCTACGAGCAGGTCGAGACCGGTCTGACAGTGTGGCTCCGCGCTGTCATCGATGCGAATGCTCGGGCCAACGGGGTTGTCCCCGAATCGGCGACGTGGGTGTGAGTGAGCTGGTGGTCGCTCGTCAGTCCAAAGACGCACACGCAGTGCACCACGGTCGGCCGTCGACTCCGGGCGCACGATGGGACACTGCGATGCGCGCGGCCAAAATGCAGCTTTCGTTGTCGTGATAGACGTCGAGATCCGAAGGAACCGTCGAGTGGAACGCCGGGACCTTCATGTCTACCTCCGTTGTGGCTCGCCAGGGAGTTGGCTCGTTGCGGCAATCCTCCCACCACAGAGATCATCTCGCCTGTCGGCAGAAGCAGGGCCGTTGCTCGGCCAAATTGCCAGGGGTCGACACGTGCGGTCCCGTCCGCGCGATTGTGCAGCCCCGCAGCGACTTACAGGTGTGGTTACTTGGTCGCCCTGCCTTCCGAACAGATGCGCACTGCGCGCGCGGTGTGATCTTCGACGGTGCTCACCGCAGAGAATCCCGCAGGGATAGGCTGGACGGATGCGTGGAGAGTACAAGGTTCCTGGTGGAAAACTGGTCGCGGTCGACGTCGAGGTGGCGGACGGTCGGCTGTCCGAAGTCGCAGTCTCGGGGGACTTCTTCCTCGAGCCCGACAGCGCGCTCGACGACATCAACGCGGCGTTGCGCGGAATGCCCGCCGACTCGGATGCAGAACAGTTGGCGCATGCCATCTCCACTGCGCTCGACGAGTCCGCCTCGATGATCGGCTTCACGCCGCAGTCGGTCGGCATCGCGATCCGGCGCGCACTCGGCCACGCCACGAGCTGGGCGGATCACACCTTCGACCTCATCCCGCCGGTGGTTCTCGATCCCGCGATGCACGTCGCGCTGGACGAGGTCATCGCGCGTGAGGTCGCATCGGGTGAGCGTCCGCCGACATTGCGTTTCTGGGACTGGGACTCGCCCTTGGTCGTGATCGGATCGTTCCAGTCCGTGCGTAACGAGGTCGACTCCGAGGCGGCTGCGCGGTACGGCATCGGGGTGGTGCGCCGAATCTCCGGTGGCGGCGCGATGTTCATGGAACCGGGCAACTGCATCACGTACTCGTTGGCAGTACCGGCGTCATTGGTCGAGGGTTTGAGTTTCGAGCAGTCCTACGCGTTTCTCGATCAGTGGGTCATGGGAGCGCTTGCCGAGGTCGGTATCAACGCTCGGTATGTGCCGCTCAACGACATCGCCTCGGACAAGGGCAAGATCGCCGGCGCCGCTCAGAAGCGATTCGCGTCCGGCACTGTGCTCCATCACGTGACCATGGCCTACGACATCGACGCTGAGAAGATGACGCAGGTGTTGCGAATCGGACGAGAGAAGATGTCGGACAAGGGAACCAAGAGTGCGGCCAAGCGCGTCGATCCGCTGCGTTCGCAGACCGGAATGACGCGTGCAGCAATCCTGGAGTCGTTTGCGCAGCACTTCCGAGGTCAATACGACACCCACGACAGCGATTACACGGACTCGGAGTTGGAGCAGGCGCGCAAGCTGGTGGACACGAAGTTCAGAACCGAAGAGTGGACTCACCGCGTCCCGTGAAACCGAGAAACCGGGACGAGACCCGAGCGGTCTCGTCCCGGTCGCCTAGGTAGCCGGAGTCGCTGAGTTTGCCCCGAGGAGCTCGGCGTCGGCCGTCCCGGAGTTCCGCTTCGGAATGGTGAAAGTTGCGCTCACGCACAGGATTGCGATGACGAAGCACGCCACTGTGTACCAGAGGTTCCCGATGGGATCTCCAGCGCTGGTGGAACCGTCGACCGCGTCGAAGAAGTCGGGAAGCGCACTCGCCCACAGGACGGCCATGACAACCAGGTACACCACGCTGTAGATCTGCACGAACCTGTTGGTGTGTGCAGGAGTGTTCGATTCTGCCGAGCGCAGGTGCGTCCATTGGCGGACGAGAACCACGATCGCGACCACTGTGAGGACTGCAAGTTCAGCGGCGTAGAGGAACCCGCGGACAGTGTCGCTTCCCATACCGAAGACCGTCGCCGGGAGCGGAAGAATGAACGTACCCAGCGAGGCCAGCAGGCCGATCACGATGGTGCGCCATACCAATTGAAGTCCGGAGAAGTGCTTGCCGGCATCGACGTGCCGTCCGACGAAGTACTGGACGCAGAATGCCAACGACATCGGCCACAGCGCGGCGAAGACGACCACGCTGGGAAGTGGAACCGCGTCGAACATGGGTTGGTTGATCGGGTTCGACGTCGACCACTCCCACCACCGCAACTGGGGCCCCAGGTGGTCGAAGATTTCGTAGAACGCATGGTGGACGAAGCCGACGCAGACAGCGCCCAGTAGTGGACCGTATTTGCGCAAAACGCCGAGCATTCTGACTATTTCGAAGGCCAACGTCGCCATCAGTGGATAGATGGCAACGATGTACAGCGGCAGTCGACCCCACATGAAGTCGACGGTGAACACGTTGTGCGCGAACATCGTGTCCACTTGTTCTTCGATGCCGAACGCCGCCGGGAAGTACAGCGGAGGCTCGATGATGAACAGGTAGGCGGTGGCGCCGAACCAGAGAACCAGATTGGTGGGGTCGCCGTTGCGGCGCAACCGCACGATCGCCAGGACCAGTGCGAGCACCGAGCCGACGATGATGGTCCATTCGAGGACGGGCAGGGTCCAGTTCTCCAGCGCCGCCGGGTTACGGAACTCGACGAGTCCACCTGCTTCCTGACAGGAGAAACCGAGTTCTGTTGCGAGCTGGGAAAACGTGGGGGAGCAGTGTTCTGCCATCAGTTGGCCCCTGACGTGATCGACTCGGCTTGTGCCTGAGATTCGGCGGTGTACCAGCGTGTGCAGTCGTAGCCGTCGTCGTAACGCTTGAACCACTGGTCGGCGAGTGCGGGGAGTTTCTCGTGGTCCGGGTTGTGATTGGGCATCTGGCTGCGGAAGACACCGCCGAGTGCGACGAGTTGTTCTCCGAGTTGAAGGTGATCGAAGGCGCGAGGCATCGTGCCCTTGGTCAGATACGGAGCGAACGACGTCAGAATCTTCTGCTTGGTGCGGTGGGTGGCGAACATCGACAGTGAGTCGACTTGCCGCTCGGAGAGCGGAACGTGCTGGTTGAAGCCTGCGCAGGCGATACGAATCACCTTCATGACGTGTGCGAAGATCGACGGCGCCATTCGCATCCGGTAAAGCTCGCTTCCGACAACGGAATTGAAGATGATCAGTGCCGAGCTGCGATGCTCGACCTCCTCGACGAAGTGCCAGATGAACAGTGACGCGACGCGGTCGTCTCCCGGGCGGAACAAGGTCGCCTCGTTGTCGAGCATCAGCTTGAACACCGGAGTGAAGGTCGCCTCCAGATCTGCGGTGTATGCAAGCCGGTAGTTCAGCGAGGTCGCCTCGGTCAGTAGATCGAATTCACCGATCACAGCGTCGAGCGTGTTCTGTAGTCCGGGGTAGCGCCTGATCAGAGCCTTCACATGCTGGCGGTGCGCGGTCGAGTGATGGCCTTCCTGACGCATGAACGCCACGGCTTCCTCGGCCACTTCAGGATCGCTGATCCGCGACTTGGTCTGCATGATCATCTTCACGATCATCTTCTCGAAACCGATGGCCAGGAACGAGACCGCGTTGGACATGCTCGACCAGGCCGGGTTCTCCGGGTTCCACAGGAAGGGAACGTCCTGATCCTCGAATCCGAAATCCATTTTTCGGGGCTGAAGGTTGGTCACTTGTCGAACCTCGTCTTTCGGAGGGGCTGGTCAGGTGGCCGCTCTGGCACTGGAAGCCACGTGTGGCGGTAATCATACATATTGGTGTGCAGTTGTATGTTCACTTTCGACGAGGGGAGTGAATTCGAGGGGCGCAGATGCAAAACCTGCCTGTGTTAGCCTGTGGCTCTTGGACTTCGAGCGCAAAGACATGGTTCGAGCCTCGTTCGAGCGAGGAAGTGGGCAGTGGCACGAAGGCGTGGGTGGGGCGGCAATCCACCGGACAGTGACGAAGATGCGTCTCGTCGCATTGTCGAGGCCGCGGTCGAGTTGATCGGACGGACAAGTTCGGAAATCAGCATCGGCGACGTCGCCGAGTCACTGGGCGTGATCCGGCAGACCGTGTATCGATACTTTCCCAGCGCCGACGCTCTGATGCGGGCAGCGGCGATCGCGTCGGTCGACGGCTATCTCGATCGACTCACCACACACGTGAGCGGTATCGAAGATCCCGTCGAGGCGATGACCGAGGGTGTCGTCTACACCCTGACCCAGGTCCACCGAACGCCGCATCTCGGCATTCTGCTCACCAGCACGAATTCGAGTCTTCATCCCGAGGGTCTGACCTCTCAGGAGGCGCAGGCCTTCGGAATGGCGATGATCACCCGCTTCGACGTGGACTGGGTGCGTTTCGGATACGACGACGCATCACTTCAGGAACTGGTCGAATACGTCCTGCGGACGATGCAGTCGTTTTTCCTCGCGCCCGGCGACCCGAAGCGGAGCGACGAAGAACTGCGGCGATACCTACGGCGCTGGATGGGTTCTGCGATCATCGCCCAGGGAAATTCTGTCAGCGGTGACCCGATCAGCGCAGAACCAGAGTCAAAACAACCGCGCTGACGCACGCGGCGGTGACGACGGTCAGTGCGACGAGGTCGGCGAGCTGAGGGCGCTTGGGGTAGGCCGCGATCAAACCGGTGCCCCCGCGAGCGGAGATCGCTTCACCCATCTCGGCAGAGCGCCGAATTGCCACCGACATGGTCGTGGTGATCAGATCGACTATCGAATTGTCGGCAGCGCTGTTCACCACAGCTTTCGGGCGTAGTCGTCGCGCCGCCACCAGGGTGAGCATCTCGTCGATCAAGAGCGGAAGTGAACGAATGCAGAGGGCCGTCGCGATCGCCCACTCGTCGACCGGGATCTTGAGGAATCGCAGCGGTCTACCGAGCGTTGCCAGTGCCGGCGCCACATCGCTCATCGACGTGGTCCATGCCAACATCAGTGAGACGCAGAGCAATACAAGACCGAACGTCACAGCTTGCAGGTAGATGAACACTGCGTCGAGGCCGATCGGAAGATTGATCAACGCGCCGAGCAGGATCAGCGCCCACAACCACCACGGAGGTCGCGGAACTGCAGTCGGGGGGATGCGTCCGATCACCGCGGTCAGCAACAACAATCCGAGTACGACGCCGATCGCCGGCCAGGACGGAGCGGTCACGACCACGATGCTGACGAGAACGACGGCAACGATCTTCGTTCCGGCCCACAATCGGTGGATCGGCGATGAAGTCGGGACTTCGCGCAGAAGTGTTGTCACGTCGTCGATCCTTCCAAGGCGCTGCTGGCGGCAGGGTCGAGGATGCGACCCTCCGACAGTCGAATTGTTCTGCTGCACACGGCGTCCATGCCGTCGACATCGTGGGAGATGACGACTACTGCGGTTCCGTTCCGACGAATCCACCTGAGTACGTTCAGGATTTCGTGTCGACCGGGTGGATCGAGACCGGCCAGCGGTTCGTCGAGGATGAGTACCCGCGGTTGGCGCACGAGGAGACCGGCCAGGACGACGCGTCGCATCTGTCCGCCGCTCAACTCGTCGATGCTGCGGCCGGCGATGTGACGGTCGAGTCCGACGGCGTCGAGCGCCCACGAGACTTGCACCGATCCGATCTCCGGACCTCCGGCGGCCTCGATGTCTTCGGCGACGGTTCGGCGTTGCAGCTGCAGTCGCGAATGCTGGAACGTGAGACCGACGGTGCCGAGTTGGCGTGAGACGGGTTTGCCGTCGAAGACTGCGGTTCCCTTGCTCGGTGCGATCAAGCCCGCCATGATCCAGGCCAGAGTCGATTTACCGGAACCGTTGCCGCCCAGAACCAGCAGCCCGTCGCCGTCGCCGATTGTGAGATTGACGTCCGACAGTGCGCGCCGCGACCACGGAGTCCGGTCGTTGTACGTGTGGGTGACATCGGTGAGTCGGAGGACAGCTCGAGTGCTGACCGGCCACGGCGCAGACGGCGGACCCCCGAACGTCGACGTCATCCAACCGGGTTGGTGATCGATCTGCCGTCCGCGTTGTAGTTGAATCACCCGATCTGCGTTGCGGGTGTCGGCGTGGTGATGGGTGACCAGTACCACGGCCATCGGGTGGCGTCGCGGAAGTTCGGCGAGGAGCGAGACCAATTCCTCCCGGCCGGCCTGATCGACCATCGCGGTGGCTTCGTCCGCGATCAGCAGAGCGGGGCGCCGCGCCAGCGCGGCTGCAACAGCCAGACGTTGCATCTCGCCACCGGACAGCCCGGAGGTCTCACGCATACCCATGCCCGCGAGTCCCACCTCGGCCAGCAGTGCATCGACGTCGGGATGCGACTCGGGGGGGAGCCCCCAGACGACGTCGTCCGCGACGCGGGTTCCGAGGATCTGGCTTTCGGGTCGTTGGAGGACGACGGCGGTTCCGCCGTGTCGGCCGAGACCGGCGGACCCGGGTCTCGTCAGCGTCCCGACAGTCGGCGCGCGACCGGCGAGCAACCGGGTGAGTGTGGACTTGCCCGAGCCGTTGTGGCCGACGACGGTGACGAACTCTCCTCGTCGCACGGTGAAGTTGACGTCGACGAGGGCCGGTGTCGTTGCACCCGGATAGGTGAAGCCCACGTGATCGAAAGTGACCGGCAGCGGATCGATCGGACGGTCGTCGGGTGCTGTCTGGAGCGGGTCGGCCGAAGGGAGTGCAGCCAATCGGTCGAGGACGGCGCCGAGGACGAAATAGGAGACGACGGTGCTTAGGACGATTCCGGAGATGATGGACACGCCGATCCACAACCACCAGTAGTCGATGATCGAGCCGATGCTGTTCTCGATCCATTCGGCTGCGCCGACGAGTGTGGGGGCACGCTTCAAGATCTCGGCCACGCCCAACGCGGTGTTCTCGAGCGAGGTCAACAACAAGGTGCGCAGCGGAGCGAGAACAAGCAACAGGACTATGGAGAACAACGCCAGCGCGGGCCCGATGACCAATGACGACAGCAATGCGGAGACGAAGCCGAGACCGCGCCGCTTGACCGTACCGATGATTCCGCCGAGGAGAGCGCTCAATGCGACCGCCGCCGCAGATCCCGAACCCGCCGCGACAAAGGCGACTGCCGTAGCCGAGATACCGGCCGTCGTCACGGCGCGGACTCGGAAGCGCTGGGCAACAATTCCCATCGGAACGGCGGCCACGAGGTTGAGGGCGCTGGCCATGGGGATGACCGTGGCAATGACGGACAACGCGACCGTGAATCCGGCCATGACGGCACCCGTTGCCAACTCGAGTGGTCGAAGGTTGCCGGTTTCGCGGACTTGCGGACGGTTGCTCACTACGTCCAGTGTGCCAGTGGTGACATAACTCCCGCCCGACTGATGGTGAGCGCATCGGGGTGATTGCGTAGGCTTCACCTCAAACAATGCATCGGACGGAGCGTGGAAGACGTGAGTGCAGCACTCATCAGGGTCGGGGTTCTGGGAGCCAAGGGCAAGGTCGGTCGAGCGATCTGCGAGGCAGTGGAAGCTGCTCCCGATCTGGAACTCGTCGCTCAGGTCGACACCGGTGATCGCATCGAGACGTTTGTCGACACCCGCACTCAGGTAGTGGTCGATTTCACGCACCCCGACGTCGTCATGGGAAATCTGGAATTCCTCGTGGCCAACGGAATTCATGCAGTGATCGGCACCACCGGTTTCGACGAGTCCAGGCTTGCGTCTGTGCAGTCCTGGCTCGACGCCCAGCCGGCAACGGGTGTTCTGATCGCCCCGAACTTCGCCATCGGTGCTGTGCTGTTGATGCGCTTCTCGGCTGCCGCGGCGCGCTTCTTCGATTCCGTCGAGGTCATCGAACTCCATCACCCCAACAAGGCAGATGCTCCCTCGGGCACCGCATACCGAACGGCCGCCATGATCGCCGAGGCTCGCGCGGAAGCAGGCGTCGGACGCAGCCCTGACGCCACCACGACCGAGCTCGAGGGTGCGCGTGGAGCCGACGTCGACGGCGTCCGGGTTCACTCCGTGCGGATGGCCGGACTGGTCGCGCATCAGGAAGTGATTCTCGGAACTCAGGGCGAGACGCTGACCATTCGCCACGACTCGATCGACCGGAATTCGTTCGCGCCGGGCGTTCTGCTCGGTGTCCGCCAGATCGGCTCGCGTCCGGGTCTGACGGTCGGTATCGATTCCTTTCTCGATCTATGAACAAGACCACCCGCACCGTCGCACTGATCGTCGCGATTTGCATTGCGCTCGCGGTGTACTTCGTGCTGCTCGGCCAGCGCGGAATCCAGCTCATCCAGGACGGTGGCGGCGCCGCGATCGGTCTCGGGATCGGCGTGCTGATCCTGCCGTTCCTGGGGCTGTGGCTCGTCATCGCCACACTCCGTGCCGGCTTCACGCACCAGCGCCTCGCGCAGCAGATTCACGACGAGGGCCTCGCTGTCGATGCGTCTGCGCTTCCGAAATTGCCTTCGGGCCGGATCGAGCGAGCGGCTGCCGACGAGTTGTTCGCCCAGATCAAGGTCGACTGGGAAGCAGACCCGGACAACTGGAAGCAGAACTTCCGACTTGCTCGCGCCTACGACTATGCCGGTGACCGAAGCCGGGCTCGGGAAACCATGCGACGGGCAGTCGAACTGGAACGCCGTTCACGAGGCAAGTAGGTGTCTACGCCGCGGAGCGGGGCCTGCTGAGACGCTACCGCTCCGGAACGGTTGTGGGAGATGACGGATCCGGAGTGGTGGGGTCGAATGGCGGCGGGTTGTTCGGGTCGAAGCTAGTCATCGGCACCGAACACGTCGCGCCCACTTCGGGATACGTGTTCGGGTTGACTCGTAGCGCCGAGACGAATTGATCGATGCGAGCGTCCTCAGCGTTGTCGAGTTTGAGTTGACGGCCCCAGGACTGCAGCGAAATCGGCGAATCCAGGTTCGGATACGGCGACATCAAGGTGTAGCTCATGCCTTCGACTCGCTGTGCCAAGCGCGCCTGATCCTCACTCGAGACCAGGTCGGGGTTGTACGTGATCCACACTGCCCCGTGCTCGAGGGAATGGACCGCATTCTCGGTTCGAATGGCTTGCGGGTAGACAACTCCGGTGCAGTTTGCCCAGACCGAATCATGGCGACCACCGAAGGGCGGTGAATGTGTGTACGCCACACGTTCGTTCGGCCGTACGTGTTGAGCTGCCGGGTAGTCGACCGTGACAACTCCGTCGATGGATTCGGACGGATCCGGATTGTCGAGGCTCGGAACAAACGCATCCGGTCGAGGTGTTCCTTCGAGAGAATTCGCGCACGAAGCCAGCGCGAGAACTGTCGAGATCGCCACTGTTGCTCGAAGTTGTTTGTTCACTCGGCCATGATAGCGGCGCCTGTCCGCTTTCCCGAGACGTGAATCGACTACGACCCGAGAGAGCTTGTGGTTCCGCCCGAGCGCGCGATGTCACTGGCGCCTCGAAGAATTCGGAGCGGAGGCAGCGGCCCTTGGTATGCCTCGGAGCCACTGATCAGATCACCGGCCGCGTCGAACGCGATCGCTTCACCTTGTGGCTCGTCGGGAAGGGGCACACGAATAGGATTGGTGGTCAAGGCTTTCGCGACATCGCCGTCGGGAGCTGTGTAGAGGTAGACATCGGTGTAGGTGCGCAGCGCTACCACCGTGCCGTCTTTGCTCACGGCGCCTCCGGTGACAGCCATCGTTCCGGCATGGGGGACCGGTCCACCGGAAGTGAGGGTGGGAGTAAATCTGAGCTGACCTACCTTGGCCAACATGGTCGGCGACGCCGTACTCAGATCCTGAACCTGCTGTCGTTCAGCGGTTGTGTAGACCACGCTTGCGCCCAGGTAATCCTTGGTGACGATGACGGGAAGCCCGTTGCTCTGGATCAGCAGTGTCTCGGCATCGTGCGCCCCGTCCGGATAAACCAGGGGGTAGGAGGTCGCGGCACCTGAAGTCGGATCGAGTTCGATCAGCCCGATCGACGTTCGTACCGCGTTGTTGTCGCCGATGTCTGCCAGCCACAGGTGGCCGTCGGGAGTCGACGAGAGATCCTCGATATCGACACGAGGGGTGCCCACGTTGATCCAGCGCTGAACGTGGCAGTTCGAATCGAGTTCGGCGACTCGATCATCGGAGCCGCTGTCGCCGATTGCGTATATCCCGGCCGCGGTGAGGGTGAGTCCGGACAGCTCGGAAAGGCCTGCATCGGTGGGTGTGCACAGTACGTCGAAGACGCGCGGGGCCTGTTGCGCCGCCGCCGGAACAGTGTGAACGCCGACGACTGCGGCGGCGAGAAGAACCGATCCGGCAGCCGCAGCGACTGAATGGGCGAGCGGGCGATTCCACACAACGATGCAGTCCTCCGGGCCGAAGAATCGGGACTTAGTACCCAGAGAATACTGGACGTCCGTCTCACTTTGTCCGAATTCCAAGAAATCGCGCTTGCCGAGACGTCGTGATGCGTCAGTGATTCGCTGAGTGAATGTTGGTGCAGGAGGGGATACTCGACTCACCGGAGATCGGCGGCAACGAGCAGGAAGTGACGAAGCGATGGCGAAGCGTGATTCCGAAAAGCAAGGCGCAGATTCCCCGTCTCAGTTGATCGACCAGCGAATCGAGGAACTCGGAGACTGGCGGGGCGAGATGCTCTCCCGGATACGAACTCTGATCAAAGAGGTGGATCCGGATGTGGTGGAGGAATGGAAGTGGCGAGGAGTTCCCGTGTGGTACCACGCTGGAATGATCTGTACCGGTGAGACTTACAAGAGTGCAGTGAAGGTGACTTTTGCCAAAGGCGCATCACTCGACGACGCCTCAGGTCTCTTCAACTCCAGCCTCGAGGGCAATACGAGACGGGCGATCGATTTTCACGAAGGTGAAGCCGTCGACGAAAAGGCGTTCAAGGCACTCGTTCACGCCGCGATTACCCTGAACACCTCGAAGAAGTGATGCCTGGTCAGAGCTGATGTTCAGCGAGGTCGAACGCACTGAGTAACGTGCGAAATTTTGTACTGGTCTCTATCAGCTCGATTTCCGGATCGGAGGAAGCGACGATTCCGCCGCCTGCGTACGCCCGCGCCGAGAGGCCGTCTGCTGCAATCTCGGCGCAACGAATAGCCACCATCCACTCGCCGTCTCCGGTTCGGTCGCACCAGCCCACGGCACCGGCGTAGAACCCGCGGTCCCCTTCGGTCGCGGTGATGTGCTCGCGTGCGGCGCCCGTCGGTGTTCCGCAGATGGCGGGGGTCGGGTGCAGCGCCATTGCCAGCTCGAGCGAGGTCAGGTTCGGATCGGTCAGGACACCTTCGATCTTGGTCCCGAGGTGCCACAGTTGCGGTGTCCGAAGGAGTTCCGGTGCCCTGGGTGCATTGAATGATGTGCACAGTGGTCCGAGTATCGCGCTGATGGAGTCGACGACAAACGCGTGTTCGGCGAGATCTTTGGTCGACGCGCGGAGTTGCTCGGCATTCGCCTCGTCCTGATCCGAATTCGGGTGCCGTGCAATCGAGCCCGCCAACGGGTGGCAGGTGACGACGTCGCCTCGCCGTTCGATCAGAACCTCGGGCGTCGAGCCGACCAGCGAACGCCCGCGGTACTTTCCTCCGGCGGGGGACAAGTCGACGCAGAAACCGTTGTGCGCGTGATCGAGTGCAATCAGTTTCTCGGCCAGATCGGCGGGAAAGATCGTGGACTCGGCCTCGATGGTCAGGGAGCGTGCGAGGACAACTTTGTCGAGTTCGCCTGCTCGAAGACGTTCGATGGCGCCGCGGACCCTGTCGGTGTGGATCTGCGGGCTGGGTTCGAATCCGGCTACCCGCGAAGTGGGTAGCGTCGGCACGTTCGAGTGATATAGATCACCGCGGACTCGTGTGAAACTCAGTGGCGCGGTGAGGGCGGACGGCGTCTCCGGGGAGAACGGCAGGGCGCCGACGATCGAGTCGATGCGGCCCGTTTTGAGGGCTTCAGCGGCGTCGAAGGCCGAGTCGAATTCTTCGACTACTCCCGAAGTGCGGATCGACGTTTGCCTACGTGAGAGCAGGAAAACGGAGTCCGTTTCATCGTCAGTCCGGTTGTTGCGCAACGGGAATTCGGAGACTTCGGCGAGTGCTGACATGGACACCCTTCCAGTTCGACAGGATTACTTGCTATGTTGAGGCTAGCCTTAGTTCGGGTGAATTTGTGTCGTGAGCATCCGGGTTGTGTACTTCCGTACCGTTATGGTTAGGCTGGCCTAAAGTAATGGCGTGCGGACGGGGTCGACACGAGGGGTGGGTTGGCTCGATCTGAGCGCGTCGACCACTACTCGAGGAGACCGATGAGCAACACCGTGGACCGTGACCAGATCGTGCGCGACGTCGCCGAGGTTCTGTCGATGAGGGCAGAACAACTCGGCGACGACGCGGACCTGGGTGACGAAGGCCTGGACTCGGTTCGCTTGATGACGCTCGTCGAACGTTGGCGAGGAGCGGGCGCGGATGCCGACTTCGCGGAGTTGGCAGAAGAACCGACGATCAATGCCTGGGTTCAGGTGCTGTGCCCGCAGTGAGCGATCGCCGAATTGCCGTAGTCACCGGTGCTGCGGCTGGTATCGGCGCCGCAGTTGCCCGGACTCTTGCGCGCGACGGGTATTCGCTGGCGCTTCTCGATCGCGACGACGTCGAATTGAAGCGGGTAACTGCGGAATTGGCAGAAACAATCGTCGAAGGCGCCGATATCGAGAGTCACGTCGTGGACGTGACCGATCGGCAGGCAGTCGACGCTGCAGTGGCCTCCACGATGGATACGTTCGGCCGGATCGACGCGCTCGCGCACGTCGCCGGAATTCTGGACACCGGATCGGTGCTTGACTCCGATCCAGACCAGTGGCGGAAGATATTCGGCGTCAACGTATTCGGATTGCTCAACGTTCTGCAAAGTGTGGGACTGGAAATGCGTCGCCGGCGGGCTGGGTCGATCGTGGTGGTCTCGTCCAACGCGGCCGGTGTCCCACGTATCGGGATGGGTGCTTACGGTTCGTCCAAAGCTGCTGCCACCATGTTGGTTCGAACCGCGGGCCTGGAGTTGGCTGTCGACGGGATTCGCGTCAACGTTGTCGCTCCGGGTTCCACAGACACAGCGATGCAGCGGTCTTTGTGGTCGGACCCTTCCGACGATTCGGGTGCCGACGCTGTCATCGAAGGCAATCTGGCGGGCTATCGCCTGGGCATTCCGCTCGGAAAACTTGCCACCGCAGACGATATCGCGGACTCGGTGCACTTCCTGCTGTCCGACCGGGCGGCCCACATCACCATGCAGGCGCTGTACGTCGACGGCGGAGCGACGCTAAAAGCGTGAGATGTATTTGCTGACAGTACTTTCGAAGAGGAGTCACTTGCATGACATCGAGGATCGCTCGCGAGCCCTTGGCGCCCGTCGCACAGTATCCACCCGAATTGGTGACGCATTATCGGGAACGAGGCTACTGGACTGACGAGACGCTGGCCGGATTCATCACGGCCGCGGCCGCACGGCATCCCGACAACGAAGCGGTAGTAGGCAGCGATGCCACCGGGGCACAAACACGGCTGACGTATTGCGACCTCGATCGTCGCAGCTCGGCAGTGGCCGGAGGCCTGTCCGGGTTGGGTGTTCGCGCCGGTGACCGTGTGCTTCTGCAGCTGCCGAACATCGTGGAATACGTCGAAGCATTGTTCGGTGTGTTGAAGCTCGGCGCCCTGCCGGTATTCGGGTTGCCGGCGCATCGCCGAACCGAGATCGGATACTTCTGCCAGTTCGCTGATGTCGCTGCCTATATCGTCGCCGACCGTCATGGCGGGTTCGACTACCGCCCACTGGCGCGTGAGGTGAACGAAGGCCTCGAGACTCCGCCTGTTGTGATCGTGGCCGGCGACCCCGAAGAGTTTGTCGGTTTCGATTCGCTACGCGGATACGAGATTCCCGTTCTTGCCGACGTCGATCCGTTGTCGGTCGCCTTTCTTCAGCTTTCCGGTGGCACGACCGGTGTTCCGAAGCTGATTCCGCGAACGCACGCCGACTACCTCTACTCGGTGCGGGCATCCAACCCGATCTGCGGCGTCGACGATTCGACGCGCATGTTGGTGGTTCTCCCTGCTGCGCACAATTTTCCGATGAGTTCGCCGGGCATTCTCGGTGTCTTCCACGCGGGCGGCACCGTGGTTCTGGCGCCGGACACCATGCCGTCCACAGCTTTCGGTCTGATCGAATCAGAGCGAGTCACGCACGCGTCGCTGGTTCCACCGATCGCATTGGCCTGGATGGCCGCCCCCAGCAAGGCAGATCACGACCTGTCGAGCTTGCGGGTTCTCGGCGTCGGCGGAGCGAAGTTCAGCGCCGAAGCTGCCGCACGCGTACCCACGGAGCTGGGCTGTACCCTTCAGCAGGTGTTCGGCATGGCTGAGGGTTTGGTCAACTACACCCGCCTCGACGACACGCAAGAATTGATCGTCAGCACGCAGGGCCGGCCCATTTCACCGGACGACGAGGTTCGTGTAGTCGATGACGATGGCGCGCTCGTCGAGCCCGGAACCACGGGGCACTTACTGACTCGGGGGCCGTACACGATCCGTGGCTATTACCGGGCGGATGCGCACAATGCCGAGGTCTTCGACGCCGAAGGTTTCTATCGCACCGGCGATCTGGTCAGCGTCACCGATACGGGACACCTGATTGTCGAGGGCCGCGCAAAGGACCAGATCAACCGCGGCGGCGAGAAGGTGGCCGCCGAGGAGATCGAGAACCACCTGCTCTCGCATCCTGCTGTCCACGATGCGGCCGTCGTCGCTGTTCCCGACGAGTACCTGGGCGAGCGAACCTGCGCCGTTCTGGTGATTTCCGGAGATGCACCGACCGTCGGCGAGATCAAGCGATACATACGAGGCCGAGGCGTTGCGGCGTACAAGGTTCCGGATCGAGTGGAGTTCGTGACCGAGTTCCCCGTCACCGGCGTCGGAAAGACCAGCAAGGCGGCCTTGCGCCGTGTTCTCAGCGAATCGATTGCCGCACAGACTCTGTCGAGTTGATCGGTTCCCACCCCCACATTTTCGAGGAGATTCATCATGGCGCTACCCACAGCAGTGCGATACGAGATGCCCACCGAGTTTCCGCAGAATCGGGTCGACTGGACTCTCGATCCTTCCCGAGCGGTGCTGCTTCTGCACGACATGCAGGAATATTTCGTGAACGCGTACGACCGAAGCGTCGACCCGCTCCAAACCGTGGTTCCGAACATCGACCGGCTTCGTTCGTCGGCGCGAGCTGCCGGAATCCCGATCGTCTACACCGCGCAACCCGGAGATCAGGATCCCGAGGAGCGTGCGTTGCTGTCGGATTTCTGGGGACCGGGACTGAAGGCAGATCCCGCTCACACCGACGTGATCGCCGAGTTGGCTCCGCATCCGGACGACGTGATGCTCACAAAATGGCGCTACAGCGCCTTCATCAAAACGGATCTGCGTGAGCGGCTGCGCGAGAGTGGGCGTGACCAGCTGATCATCACCGGAATCTATGCCCACATCGGTTGCCTGACTACCGCTTTGGACGGGTTCATGCAAGACGTGCAGATCTTCTTCGTGGGCGACGCGGTGGCCGACTTCTCCCTGGGCGAGCATGTCGGCGCCCTCGAGTACGCGGCCGGGCGCTGCGCCTCGGTCACCCGAACCGATGACCTGGTCAAGGCGATGAGCGCGGAAACGGTTTCGGCGTAGGCGTGAACGGCGACGGGTGCGCCACCCGTCGCCGTATTGTCAGGTGTGTGAAGACTTTGTTGGTGGTTCACCACTCGCCCTCGCCGACAACCCACGAATTGTTGGATGCAGTCCTTGCCGGTGCTCGCGATCCGGAGATCGAGGGCGTCGAGGTGAAGGTGGTGCCGGCGTTGGCGGCGACGGTGCCCGACGTACTCGCTGCTGACGGCTATCTTTTCGGTACCACCGCCAATTTCGGATACATGTCGGGCGCGCTCAAGTACTTCTTCGACACCACGTACTACCAATGTCTCGGTGCGGTGTCGGATCGGCCGTACGGCCTGTGGGTTCACGGCAACAACGACACTGCTGGTGCCGTGTCGTCGGTGCGCAAACTCGCGACAGGGCTCGGGTTGGTCGCGGTGGCGGATCCGCTCGAAGTGACTGTGAGCGTGGACAAATCTGTCCGCGATGGTTGTTATGAACTGGGCGGAACCGTCGCAGCAACGCTGATGGACTAGCCTTCCACTTTCTCGTTTCGGTTCACGAAAGAGACTGTCCCGCAAGCGGTTGTAGAAGCGCGTGTCCTCTGGTGAACGCGTCGGGAGCCGTCGGTTCTCGGGTCACCGGCGAGGCGGATTCCCCGATTCATCGACATTTAGTTTAGGCTACCCAAAACGACGTTAGGTCACCCTTGGGTGACGTGTGTCCACAGACGAGGGGATCAGTGTGAGCGTTCTTCCAGGTTCGAACTCCGGAGCGGCAAACGAAGCTACGTTTGCTCTCACAGGAGCTCAACTCGGGATTTGGAACGCACAGAGGCTTGATCCCGAATCTCGGAGCTATCTCGTCGGTGAGGTGCTCGAAATCTCGGGCGACGAACCGATCGACACCGAACGTCTGACGACCGCCATCAGGGCGACGATCGGCGAAGCCGAAACCATGCGGCTGCGGATGATCGAGACGGCGGACGGCCCGCGTCAGTACATCTCCGACGAGCCGGTTGGCATCATCCCGATCACCGACGTCCGTGACGAGCGCGATCCCGTAGCCGTGGCGCACGCACTGGTCGACGCCGAGCGCAGCCGGGCGTCCGAGTACTGCCGCTTGATGGTGGAGCGCCCGCTTTACACGTACTCGCTGATCAGGCTGTCCGATCGCGAGATCTGGTGCATCCAGCTCTATCACCACCTGATCGTCGACGGATACAGCGCAGCCATGATTTCGCGTCGTGTCGCCGCGCACTACACGGCCGCGAAGAAGGGAACCGACGTCGCACCAACGCGATTCGGTTCGATGAGTGCGTTGGTCGCCGAGGACGAGGCGTACCGGGCGGGCAACCAGTTCGTCGAAGATCGTGACTATTGGCGTGATGTCCTGACGCCTTTGCCCGCGTTGGACGGACGCGGCCAGCAGGTCACCGGTCCGGCGGAACGAACGATCCAGGTTCGCGAGGTCATCAGTGCCGACGCCCTCGGCCGCCTCAAAGAGGTGGCAGACGCGACGGGAACAACGTGGGCCGAGGCGCTGATCGCCTGCTACGGCGCGTTTCTCCACCGGTTGCTCGGTGAGACGGATGTTGTCATCGCGATGCCACTCATGGCGCGCGTGGGGCGCACGGCACTCAAGACCCCGGCGATGGCAGTCAACGTTCTGCCTCTCCGGTTGACGATTCGCAGCCACGATCGACTCGGTGACCTGAGCAAGCAGGTGGCCGCCACGATGAAAAGCCTGCGCGCACACCAGCGCTACCGCGGTGAGAATCTTGCTCGGGACCTGGGCGTCGCCGGCACGGGCGCACTGCTTCACGGGATCGGAATCAATCTCAAGGCTTTCGACTTCGCCCTCGATTTCGCCGGCGCTGTGGGTGTACTACGTAACGTCGCCGGAGGTCCGCCCGAGGACCTGGGTTTGACGGTCACCCCCATCGCGGACGGCGAAGTTCTCCTCGGGTTCGAAGTGGACGCGCGCACCAACACTCGGGATTCGGTTCAGCGTCGCCTCGCTGGTTTCGTGAGCATCGTCAACGCGATGGTGGGGGAGGGAGACCCTGCCGTCGGACAGGTGCAGATGATGCCGGCACCCGAAGCTGCGCGGATCCTTGCCGGCCGTGAAATTGAACCTGTGCCTGGCTCCGTCGCCCTCGTCCCGGACGTCTTCGACCGCATCGTCGCCGATCATGCGGATGACACGGTCCTGGTGTGCGGTGAGGAACGTCTGACAGGCGAAGAACTCGGTGGCCGCGTCCACAAACTCGCCCGGTTGCTTCGGGCTCGCGATGTCGGCCCGGACGACATTGTCGGACTTGCACTTCCGCGTACTTCCGAGATGGTGGTGGCTCTGCTCGCGACATTGAACGCGGGCGCAGCGTACGTGGCCCTGGATCCGCAGCACCCGGCCGAGCGGTTGCGGGATCTGATCGACGACGCGCAGCCGAAGGTGGTGCTCACCACTTCCACACTGGCTGAGCAACTCGTCGGAGATTCTCGACCCGACCCGCTCGTACTCGATTCCGCCGCAGTGCGCGAAGAACTCCGTGCCCATTCCGAGCTTCCACTCGAACTCGGTGAACTGGCGACGGCGCGGCATGTCGATCACCTGGCCTACGTCATCTACACCTCGGGATCGACAGGCAAGCCCAAGGGAGTGCTGGTCAGAAGTGGTGGATTGGCGCACCTGCTTCACCATCACCGCGCCACCATCTATCGGGACACGGCCGAGCGCGTCGGAAACCGGCAACTGCACACCGCGCATACGGCGTCGTTCGCCTTCGATGCGTCTCTCGATCAACTGCTGTGGCTGCTGTGTGGTCATCGGGTGCACGTATACGACGAAGAACTGCAGAAGGACGCAGTTGCCCTGGTTGCGGCGTTCGAGCGAGATTGCGTCGACGTGGTCGACACGACGCCGTCGATGGCGGCAGCGATGGTGGACAACGGATTGCTGCGCACGCAGCGGCTGCACCTGCTTGTCGTGGGCGGCGAGGCGGCACCGCCCGCACTGTGGGACGCGATCATCGAATCCGGCGTTCCCGCTCGAAACCTCTACGGCCCCACCGAAACGACGGTCGACGCGATCGCGACCACGGTCGAAGGCGCCGGACCGCGTATCGGGTACCCGCTCGCGGGAACCCGTGCGTACCTGCTCGACAGCGCGCTCGAACCGGTCGCCGACGGTGAACGAGGTGAGCTCTATCTGGCCGGACCGCAATTGGCCAGGGGATACCTCGGTGGGGCCGGCGCGACCTCCGAGCGTTTTGTCGCGGATCCCTTCGGGGCTCCGGGAGATTTGATGTACCGCGCCGGGGACGTCGCGCGCTGGGTACCCGGGCGGGGATACGACTTCATCGGTCGTAGCGACAAGCAGGTGAAGATCCGCGGACATCGCGTCGAGTTGAGCGAGGTCGAGGCTGTTCTCGGATCGGTGCCCGGAATCGGCGCGGCCGCCGCGCTGATCCGTACGGATGGAGGACGGCCCAGCCTGGTCGGCTACGTTGTAGCCGCCGCCGGTACGACGCTTCCGCCGCAGGAAGAATTGCGCCGAGACCTCGCCGGTCGCGTACCGGATCATCTGGTTCCCGCCGCAATCGTCGTTCTGGACGAACTACCCGTCACGGTGAACGGAAAGCTCGATCGTGCGGCACTACCAGCCCCGGCCACCGAATCGGAAGGTCGCGCTGCATCCACACCACACGAGGAAATCCTCTGTGACGTGGTGGCCGAGGTGCTAGGCCGCGAGCGCGTCGGTGTGGACGAGGATTTCTTCGGCCTCGGTGGTGACAGCATCACGGCAATCAGTGTCAGCAGTCGCCTGCGGGTGCGCGGACTGGTCGTCGCTCCGAAAGAGCTACTGGCACAGCGAGATCTGGGAACCATCGCCGCTGCGGCGCGTGAGATTGCCGATGACGCCGACGCCGTAGCCTCGGTTGCGGACGTGGCGACCGGCACCGTGATCGCTCCGCCGATCGTTCGGGCACTGATCGACAAGAATCCGACAGACGAGGCAATCGCGGGCTACACGCAGTGGACCGCAGTGCGCATCGACGACGGCCTCTCGCTTGGCGACCTGCAGTCCGGCGTGCAGACGATCCTCGATCACCATGACGCTCTACGTCTGCTCCTGCGCCGTGACAATGACAGCGGCACTACCGAATTGATCGTCCGAGACGTCGGCGCGGTGCGCAGCGAGGGGCTCGTTCACGAGGTGTCCGACACCTCCGAGCCGTCCCGGATCAGAGAGCTCGCGGAGGCGTCGGCGGCGAGTCTCGACCCACGCGCCGGTGAACTCCTGCGAGTCGTACTGGTCAATACCGAGGCCGGTCGACCCGACCAATTGATCGTCGTGGCTCACCATTTGATCGTCGACGGTGTGTCCTGGCGAATTCTGCTTCCAGACCTCCACGAAGCTACCGATGCAGCGCGCGAGCGTAGGTCGGCCCGGCTGGGTGCTGGCGGAAGTTCGTGGCGCCGATACGCGGGGTTGCTCGCAGAATTCGGGACCTCGGGCAGCATGGCATCGGAGCTCGAGTACTGGAAGTCCGCGTCGGTACAGGCGGACGACGAGCCGATCGGCAGTCGTCGTCTCGACCCGAAAGTCGACCTCACCGCAACCGCCTCTCGCACGACAACTGTTGCACCCCCGGCTGTCACCGACGCGCTGTTGACCACGCTTCCGGCGGCGTATCGAGCCAAGGCCGACGAAGTGCTTCTCGCGGGTTTGATGCTTGCCTTGCGCTCATGGCAGCACGGCCGCGGCCTCATCGGCCTGCCCGCGCAGACAGTCACCGTCGAAGGCCATGGCCGCGACGCGCTCACCAGCGACACCGACTTCGCCGGAACCATCGGGTGGTTCACCAGTGAGTTCCCCGTCCGGGTTCCCACCGATGCACTGCTCACCGCAGACGATCTTGCCGACGCACTGAGCGGCGGAGCAGCTGCCGGGCATCTGCTTCGTGCGGTGAAGGAAGCAAAACGCGCCGTACCCGGAGGTGGAGTCGGCTACGGAGTTCTGCGGCATCTGGATCGCGACACCGCACCTGACCTTTCCGCGTGCGCTACACCTGAACTGTTGCTCAACTATCTCGGCCGCTTCCCGTCCCTACCCGGAACCGGATGGCGATTGCCGGAGCAGGATCCATTCGCGGTCATCGAACCGGCGAGCAAGGCAATGTCGGAAGTGCTGGCGCTCAACGCATTTGTCCGAGAGGACGACTCGACGACGCTGGCAGTCGAATGGACTGCGGCGGGTTCAGTGCTCGACGCCGCGACGATCGTCGAGCTGCAAGAGCATTGGGAACGTGCGCTCGCTGCACTGACCGCGCATGCCGCGCTCTTCGAGGGTGGTTTGACGCCTTCCGATTGCTCGGCGACGATCTTCGGCCAGGGCGCGGTGGTCGATCAAGCCGGGATCAACGAACTCGAAGCCGTCCACGGACCGCTTGCCGATGTACTTCCGCTGTCGCCGCTACAAGAAGGCCTCCTGTTCCATGCGGTCCGTGACGGCGAAGCAGACGTCTACACACTTACTGCACGCTTCGACCTCTCCGGCCCGTTGGACGAGGTGAAGTTGGCCGACGCGTTCGAGACCGTGATCGACAGGCACCCGAACCTACGCGCAGCTTTCCACTACGAGCAGTTCGAACGGCCCGTTCAGATCATTCCGCGCGGCGCAAAAGTCGAGTGGCGTTCGGTCGACCTGACCTCCGTTCCAGCTGACACTGCATTCCGCTCTGCAGATCAGCTCGAGGACGAGGCCGCCGATTACGTCTTCGATGTCAGTACACCGCCTCTGCTGCGTGCGCTGCTGATTCGGCTGCCCGGCGGGGTGCACCGTTTGGTCCTCAATGCGCATCACCTGCTCACCGACGGGTGGTCGACTCCGATCGTCCTGCGCGAGCTGATGAACGTCTACCACGACGGCGATGCGCACCTTCCTGCGCCGACGCCGTATCGCGACTACCTGGCATGGATCGCCGGCCGTGATCAGGACTCTGCCCGCGCAGTGTGGAGTGAGCGTCTGCGTGGGCTCACCGCGCCGACTCTCGTTGCCGACGCAGGGGCGCCGCGAAGTGTGCCCGTCGCGCTCGAGGTTCCTCTCGCGACATCGGACGCCGAAGCGCTGATCGAACTCGGTCGTGCGCGAGCGCTGACGGTCAACACCCTGGTTCAGGGTGCGTGGGCAGCGGCGCTCGCCGAAGCGACGGGACAGTGGGACGTCGTGTTCGGGGCCACGGTGTCCGGCCGACCTGCCGAACTCTCCGGGGTGGAGGGAATGGTCGGGTTGTTCAGCAACACGATTCCGGCCCGCCTCGACATCGTCGCGGATCAGCCCTTGCTGGATCAGTTCGTCGGTCTGCAGAACGCGCAGTTCGACATCGTGGACGTCGAGCACACCAGTTTGGCCGAGATCGAACGCATCGCCGGGATCGGTCAACTGTTCGACACGCTCCTGGTGTTCGAGAACTTCCCGAACTCCGGTGCGGGACAGCCTGCATCGCACACACTTCGAGTCGAGGGATTCACCAACCGCGGAGTCACGCACTATCCGATGACGTTGATGGCGCCGCCGAGCACCGGTCTGGATCTGGTCCTGTACCACGATCCGGCAGTTGTCTCCGAAGCCACGGCGCAGCGAATGGTCACACGGCTCGCGGAGATCCTGCGTGGGTTGCTGACCGAGCCGACAGCTCCCGCATCCGCGGTGCTCACGGTTGTCCGACAGGCAGCGTCCGTTGCCGATGCGGTGTCTGTCACGAAAAATGTGGCTGTCACGAAAAAGGTGGCCGCGTCCGATCCTGCGATCGATGTCGATCCCGCGGTCGTCGATGCAGTGTGCGCCTGTGTCGCAACGGTGTTGGAGATTCCCGACGTCGATCCGGGTGACAATTTCTTCACTCTCGGCGGTCACTCGCTCACAGCGATGCGGTTGGTGGGAAGTCTGCGGAAGCTGGGAATACGCGTCGTCGTCTCCGATGTCTTCGACACCCCGACCCCCCTCGGTCTTGCCGTGGCCGCACGCGTCGATCAGAAGAAGTTCTCGCCGGATTCGGTTGCTGTCGTCGATCGACCCGCCGTGACCGTGGCGACGTTCCGCGCCCCGGCAGTGGCGGGAAATCCTGATCACGAGCGGTATTGGGTTCGCACGCTCGCGGGCTTGCCCCTCGAAACGGACCTTCCCTACGATCGCCCGCGCGGCGAAGAGTACCGCCCGCACACCTACGTTCGTCAGCTACGCGATGCTCGGTTCGGTGACGGATCAGGATTCGACGCGGTGCTGTTGGCCGCAGTGGCGGCGACGCTGAACGGCTTCGGTGGCGGTCGGGACCTTGCGGTCGGACTGTTCTTGGAAGGGACTGACAGCCTGATTCGGGTCGATCTGTCCGGTCGGCCGAGAATTGCCGATGTCGTTCGACGAGTCGAAAACGCTGTCTCTGAGGCACTTGCGCATTCTGATGTCAGCCTGGACCGAATCGCCGATCTACTCGGGCGTCCCACCAGCAGTCTGTTCGCTGCCCGTGTCGGTCACTCGCCCGGAAATAGCGTCGACCTCGAATTCGTCCGAACCGCAACAGAACTTCGATTGACGGTTGATGCCGGGCTGTTCGACGGCGCGACTGCGGACGCATTGCTCGACGGTGTGATCGCGGTCCTCGGTCACGAAAACAGCACTGTCGTCGCGGATCTGCGATTGTCGGAAAGCAAGTGGGATCGCGATCCGGGCCGACGCGCGACGCCGCCGTCGGGGATCTCGCAGTTGTTCGCTCGACACGTCAGCCGTCACCCCGACGACGTCGCGGTGATCTCCGGCGAGGTCGGAATTACCTATGGGGAACTGTCGGCGCGCGTCGACGAGCTGGCCCGCGAACTTCTCGCGGCCGGCGCCGGACCCGAGAAGGTAGTCGCCGTCGCGCTCGATCGAGATGCGGATCTGGTGGCCGGACTGCTCGCGGTACTGCGTATTGGTGCGGCGTACCTGCCACTCGACGTCGACTACCCGAGTGAGCGGCTCGAGTTCATGATCGAGGACGCGGCCCCGGTGTGTGTCCTGACCAGTATCGACAGCGCCGGGCAACTTCCGTCGACGGTCGCCACGAGTGTCTTCGTGGACGGTGAGTTCACCAACTCGGGCGTTGTGCTTCCTTCACCGCCCGCGGCGGGTGATCACCTCGCCTACATGATCCACACCTCCGGTTCGACGGGTCGCCCCAAGGGCGTGATGGTCTCGACGGGCAACCTCGCGGCCTTCGCGGACACGGTACTCGAGGATTGCTGGATCAGGCCGGGCGATCGCATCGTCGCGGTGACAACGGTGTCGTTCGACATCGCCGCACTCGAGTTGCTGTGCCCGCTCGCAGCGGGCGCGACTGTCGTGATCGCAGACCGCAGGACGGTTCTCGATCCGGATGCGTTGTCGGCGTTGATCATCGCAAGCAATGCGACAGTGATGCAGGCAACGCCGGCGCTGTGGCGAGTGGTCACCGAACACGAGAACGCAGTCGGGCTCGCCATGGTGCGAGCCCTGGTGGGAGGGGAAGCCCTCCCGCAGGATCTGGCTGACGATCTGGTGGCCAACGCTGCTTCGGTCCGGAATGTCTACGGACCCACCGAGGCCACGGTGTGGGCGACATCTTCGGTCATCACGACCGGCGACCGAGTCACGATCGGTCAGCCCTGGACCGACGTGCACGTGCGAATCCTCGACGACGACCTGCGTGAGGTTCCGGAAGGCGTTGCGGGCGAGCTGTATCTGGGCGGCGCGCAGGTGGTCCGCGGATACCTGAATCGCCCCGATCTGACCGTAGCTCGGTTCGTTGCCGATCCTTCTCTGCCGGGGGCACGCCTCTACCGCACCGGTGATCTGGTCCGACGCAGGCGAGGGGTTTTGCACTTCCTTCGTCGTGCGGACGATCAGGTGAAGGTTCGCGGTTTCCGCATCGAGCTCGGCGAGGTCGAAGGCGCGCTCGGATCGGTGGCCGGTGTGTTCCGCGCGGCAGCCACCGTCCGTGTCGATGCGGCGGGTACCGGAAGTCTGCACGGATATGTGGTTCCCGAAGGTGGAACCACGCTCGATTCGGTACTGGTGCGCAAGGAGATTGCGCGGCTGCTCCCCGAGCACATGGTGCCGCAGAGCATCACGGTGCTCGAAGCACTCCCGCTCACCCTCAACGGCAAGGTGGACCGAAAGGCATTGCCCGACACCGCGCCGGATCGTGTGCCGAGCCCACTCGTAAACGTCGATGCGGATCGTCGGGCACGGCTCGAGTCGCTAAGCCCGGGATGGCAGGACGTGCTACCACTCGGTCCATTGCAGGAAGGCATGTACTTCCAGTCGGTTCTCGACGGCGCCGGCGGTACGGATGTCTATCACATGCAGCCGCGATTCGAGTTCTCCGCCGATGCTGCCGTCGACGTTCGCGCACTCCGAGCAGCGGGGGATGCGCTCTTGCGGCGCTATCCGAACCTGCGGGCCGGCTTCACACACGCCGGTTTCGACGCTCCGGTGCAGTTCGTGCCCAGGGCAGCCGAAATGCCTTTCCGCGAGATCGATCTGAGCGCAGTTGCGACCGAGGACATCGATCGCGAGGTTCGCGCCGTCGACGAGGCCGAATTCGGCACGCTCTTCGACTTGAGTGCACCACCACTCATTCGAATGGTGCTGGTCTGGTTACCGGGTGGGGGAGCGCATCTCGTCTTCACTCAGCACCACCTGCTGACCGACGGTTGGTCGCAGACCTTGATGTACGCGGAGTTGTTTGCGCTCTACGAGTTTGCTCGCACTCACGGCACGGACCCGGTTGGACTCGACGGCGCGCTCGACAAGCCTGCGGACTTCCGTGATCACCTGCGATGGATCGCCGAAGCGGATCGCACGGACGCCCTCTCGTCCTGGAAGGACTACCTCGCGGATCTCGAGCAACCCACACTCGTGGGTGGTACGGGATCAGGCGGACGCGCTCCGTTGCCGGTGTTCACCCGCGTTCAGCTCGAACAGAGCATCACCGAGCACGTTCGCGAGCTGGCCAGACGTAGCGGAGTGACGCTGTCCACCGTCGTTTCTGCGGCGTGGGGCCTGGCATTGCGCGCCGTGACGGGGCGTGACGACGTGGTCTTCGGATCGACGGTTTCGGGACGTTCACCCGAGGTCGAGGGCGCCGACCGCATGGTGGGCTTGGCGCTCAACACCATTCCCGTGCGTGTCCGGGTCCGGCCAGGCGAGGAGATCTCGGCGTTGCTCGGACGCCTGTTCCGTGAACAGGGTTCGCTGCTGGGGCATCACCAGCTCGGGCTCGGCGACGTGCAGCGAAGCGCTGGGTTCGCAACACTGTTCGACACGTTATACGTCTTCCGCAACACGCCTCGTGACGAACAGGCACGTCGAGACACGTTCGGGCGCAGTGGAATCGTCGGGTTCGACGCAGTGGACGGCACCCACTATGCGCTCACGCTCGACGTGGATCCGGGTGCCGGGGATGCGCCGATGGCGCTCACTCTCGAAAATCGTCCCGACCTGATTCCCCACGACGTGGCTCGGGACGTTCTTTCACGCACCATCACGATCCTCGAAGTGATGGCGAATTCCGATACCGCCACGGTGGCGGACACGGCGGTTCCGCTTTCGCGCACCCCCGCGGAATTCGTTTCGGAGCACATTGTGATGCCGCGGCCGGACCAGGCCGGCGGTAGCGTGGACGCCTTGCTCCGCGAAAGGGCAGCGGCAACTCCGGACGAGACGGCGCTGGTCTTCGGAGACGTCACACTGAGCGCAGCCGAGATGAACACTCGAGTGGACAGGCTGGCACGGATACTCGCTTCGGCGCTGGGGCAGTCGGTGCCAGGCGCGGGATCGACCCGTGTTGTGGCGCTCGCACTTCCGCGTACCGCCGATCACGTCGTAGCGATCTTCGCGGTCATGAGAACCGGAGCGGCATACCTTCCCTTGGATCTGGCTCACCCGCCTGCACGCCTGCGCGAACTGATCCTCGACAGCGATGCGGCGCTGGTGATCACCACGACTCAGACGCGTGACCTTGTTGTTCCGGATGGACAGGTATGTCTGGTCCTCGACGACCCGGACGTAACCGGGGTACTCGACGGGCAGTCCCCGGCACCTGTAGTCGACGAGGCCGCGGTGTGCGGGCCGACCTCACCGGACCAGCCTGCCTACGTCATCTACACCTCGGGCAGTACCGGAAAACCCAAGGGCGTCGTGGTGGGTCACCGCGGGTTGACGACGATGTATCACAATCACAAGGCCGAGATCTTCACTCCGACCGAAAACAGTGTGGGTGGCCGACGTTTGCGCATCGCGCACACAGTCTCGTTCTCGTTCGACATGTCGTGGGAGGAACTGTTCTGGTTGCTCGCGGGGCATGAAGTTCACGTGATCGACGAGCAGGCGCGACTGGACCCCGCGTCTCTGGTGAAGCATTACCGCGAAGTCGGTATCGACGTCGTGAATGTAACCCCCTCGTATGCACGGGAACTGATGGCCGCCGGTCTCCTCGACGGGCAGCGGACGCCTGTATTGGTGATGCTCGGAGGAGAAGCTGTACCTGCCGAGCTGTGGTCGCGATTGCGCGATCAGGACGGTGTCGACGGGTACGACCTTTACGGGCCGACGGAGTTCACGATCAACGCGATGGGATCCCCGGTTCAGGGGAGCGAGACACCGTGCTTGGGTCGTCCGATTCTGAACGCGTCCGCGAGGGTACTCGATTCGGGGCTGCGGGAGGTTCCGATCGGAGCGGCGGGCGAGCTGTACATGTCCGGTGACGGAACGGCGATGGGTTACCTTCACCGGACCGCGCTGACATCTTCCGTATTCGTCGCGGATCCCTACTCGGTCGGTCACCGCATGTACCGCACGGGTGACGTCGTTCTGCGTCGCCGCGACGGCGAACTCGAATATCTGGGTCGCGCAGACCATCAGGTCAAGATCCGAGGCATTCGGATCGAATTGGGTGAAGTGGAATCCGCGCTGGCGTCGTTGCCGGGAGTGTTGAGAGCGGCAGCGTCAGTCCGTAGCGAAGGCGGTGCGCCGCCGCGACTGGTCGGGTACGTCATCGAAGAACCCGGCGCTGATTCAACCGATCTGCGAGCTGCGTTGCGGGAACGCGTACCGGCGCACCTGGTTCCGTCGGACATCGTCGTCGTGGATTCGATCCCGCTGACGCCCAACGGAAAACTGGACCGCGGTGCGTTGCCGGCACCCCCCGCCCGAGCAGCGGCCCGAGCACCGCGAACCGAGATGGAAAGGCAACTGTGCCAGGTCTTTGCGCGCGTACTCGGCGTCGAGGCAGTCGATCCCGAAGAGAGTTTCTTCGATCTCGGCGGCGACTCGCTTCGAGCCATGCGACTGGTGGGGGAGATGGAGCACGACCTGTCGGTGAGCGTCGGTGTGGGAACGCTGATGGCCCGTCCGACAGTTGCAGAACTTGCAGCACACCTTGACGAGTCGGCGTCCGACATCGATTTAAGTCGCGATCGCCTTCTGACACTCCGAGCCGAAGGCAGCGAAGAACCACTGTTCTGCGTGCATCCGGCCGGTGGATTGGCTTGGCCCTTTGCGCCTTTGACCGGTGTTCTCGAGGCTGACCGTCCACTGTTCGGCCTGCAGCTGCCCACAGTTGCCGGTGAGCCACTCGAACCGACGAACGTGGACCAACTGGCAGCGATGTACGTCGACACGATTCGGGGCGTTCAGCCGAGCGGGCCGTACCACCTGCTCGGCTACTCGTTCGGTGGCAACGTCGTTGCCGCGATGGCGGCTCAGCTGGTCGGTATCGGCGAGACGGTGGAGTTCGCCGGTCTGATCGATACTCATCCACTGGGAGATCGTGACGATCGCGGTCGCGACGATGCCGACGACCGAGATCTGGCCGCCGCCCTGCCACCCGAGATCCTCACTCAGGCACCGGGACTGGTCGAGGATGTTCGGGCGGGTTTTGATGCCACTCGTTTGCTCGTGGCCCGCTCGACTGACACAACCTACGACGGACCGGTTACTCTGATCACCGCCGACGCCGAGGCGTCCGGACAGCTGCTGGCCGATCGCTGGCGCAGAGTCCGCGGGGACCGGGACATGGCAGTACACCATCTGCCGTACGACCACGCCGGATTGGTGACCCCAGCCGGGTGGGCGGCAATTGCCCCGCTGCTCGACAGCCATTTGTCGAAACGCACGGCCACATAGTTTGAAAACCACACAGTTGAAACACAATGGGAGCTCAATGATGAAGTCCACACCGCCCCTCGCGATACGGAGTTGGCGACGATTCGTCGCCATCGCAGGGTTGCTGATCGTCGCACTCGTGGCGATGATCGGTTGCAGTAGCGATTCGAACGACGAACCGACCAAGGCCGCAGAGCCCACGACCCGCGTGATCGAAACCGAAAAGGGCTCGGTCACCGTGCCCGCGTCGGCGGAGCGCATCGTGGTTCTGAGCGGCGGTCTCGCCGGATACCTGTACGCCCTGGACGCACCGGTGGTTGCCACCGATACCCGCGTCCTCGGTGTCACGAACCTCGACGGTGGATTCCCGCCGGCATGGTCGGATGCCGCAAAGGCGCAGGGCACCAAGGAATTGCCGGCCGGCGAGCAGCTCAACATCGAAGCCGTCGCGGCGGCTGAACCCGACCTGATCATCGGCGGTGGACAGGGCATCACCTCGGTTCAGGCCGAGGAACTCTACGACCAGCTGACTGCTATCGCACCCACCGTGTTGGTCCCCAAGACGGTTGCCAACTGGGACAAGCAGCTCGAGATCGTCGCCGATGCCGCAGGTCGTTCGGACAAGGTTCCGGCACTGATCAGCGCGTACGACGACAAGGTCAAAGAGGTCAAGGGCAAGATCAAGGTTCCCGAGGGCAACGTCGTCTACATTCTCTCGCTCGCCAACAACAAGCCGTACCTCGTGCCGCCGACGGCAGCGCTCCCCGCAATGCTCGCCGAGCTCGGTTTCAAGGCCGACGACGTCATGGCCAAGGCCGGCAACCCGCAGCTCTTCGGCTCGGGTGACTCGTTCGAGGTCAGCCCGGAACTGCTCTCGCAGGTCGCCGATGCTCCTGTCGCCTTTGTGATTCCGGTGTCCGGTCGCCCGATGGCCGAACTTGCCACCGATCCGCTCTACTCGCAGCTGCCGTCCTTCAAGGCAGGCACGACGTTCGAGCTCCCCGCCACCAGCTACCGTCCTGACTACGACGGCGCAATGGCTACGCTCGACCTGATCGGCCAGACCTTCGCATGACTCGATTCGGTGGGCTGGTGATCGATGTTTCACCGTTGCGGACCAGCCGTCCATTCAGGTACGCGTTTTCCGCGCGATTGATCTCGCTGCTCGGGATCGGACTGCTCGTCGTAGCCGTTCCCGCGCAGACGTACCAGCTCACCGGGTCGACCTTGCAGGTTGCCGGAGTGTCCACGGCGATGGCCATCGCCATGTTCTTCGGCAGCCTGTTCGGCGGTGTGCTCGCTGATCGTTACGACCGGCGACGCACCATCCAGTTGGCCCGCAGTGCTGCGGGTCTCGGCTTTGTCATTCTCGGGTGCAATGCGCTCTTGCCACACCCGTCGATGTGGGTCATCTACGTCGCGGCAGCTGTCGACGGCTTGGCCGGCGGTGTCAGCAGCTCGGCCTTGATGGCTTTGATGCCGACGTTGTTGCCGCGCAACAAGATGGCTGCGGCCGGCGCTTTGGTAGCGCTGACCACCGACATCGGGACGATGATCTCGCCGGCAATCGCCGGCGTGATCATCGCCTCCGGCGGCATCCCCGCGACATACTTTGTTGCTGCGGTGGCCACCGCAGCAACTGTCACGTTGTTCCAAGCCATCGGCCCTTCCCCTGCACCGGGCACGAATCACGAAAGCCCGATGCGCGCACTGGTGACCGGCGTGAAATTCGCCGGCACGCACACAGTCATTCGCGGCATCCTGATCAGCGGTCTGTTGGTCATGTTCGTCAGCGGGCCGATGGTGTTGCTGCCTGCCTTCGTCGACCAGGTTCTCGGCGGCGGACCCACCATGCTCGGTCTGCTCTACGGCGCCCCCGCTGTCGGCGCTGTGATCGGTTCACTCACCAGCGGGTGGACGGGACGAGTCCACCGCAACGGCGCCGCGATGTTGATCTCTGTTGCGCTGATGCCTCTCGGCCTGGTGGTACTGGGTGCGTCGGGAGCAGCGATTGTCGCGTTCCTGGGCCTGGCCGGATTCGGCCTCGGCCGCGCACTCAACGACATTCTGAGATTTGCAGTCCTTCAACAGAACACGCCGGACGAATTGCGCGGACGCGTGTCCAGTCTCTGGATGGTGCAAGCCGTCACGGGTACGGCGATCGGTTCGATGGCAGCCGGGTTCCTCGGGCAGTGGCTCGAGCCTGGCGCTGCGCTGCTGGCCTTGGGGCTCGCAGGTGTGACACTGGGCCTGGTGCTCCTGACAGCATTGGGTTCGGTGCGCCGGGTAACTTCGGAGATCAACGAAGTCGATCACTCCGAAAACACTGTGCCGGTGGGGAATGCTCCGCCGGAAAAGGAAGGTAGTTCATGAACCGAGGAGACCACCTCGCGACCATCGCCGAAGTTCTGGCGGGAACCACCGGCGCAAAAGTGCCGTACCCCATCGGCATTCGCGAACTCGAAGTTGTTCGCAGCGAAATGGTCGGAACCGGACTGTTGCGTCTGACCTTGGGTGGACCGGAGTTGGCGGGCTTCGAATCGCACGCTCCCGACGAGCATGTCCGCCTGGTCTACCCGGATGCAGACGGAACTTTGCGTCTACCCGAACGCGACGGATTCAGCCTGAAGTGGCCTCGTCCATTGCCGATCTCGCGTGAGTACACCGTCCGTCGATACGACGCCGAGGCGGGGGAGCTGGACCTCGACTTCGCGCTCCACGAAGGTGGATACGCCTCTGATTGGGCTCAGGCGGCCACCGTCGGCACTCGGGTGCACGTGGCAGGTCCGCCCGGCGGCGTCGTAGTTCCATGGACGTACGACCGCTATCTGCTGGCCGGTGACATCACCGCCCTTCCTGCCATTGCTCGTTGGCTCGAGATGATGCCCGCTGCTGCCGCCGGGTGGGTGTTCGTCGAGATCACCGACCCTTCACAGGAAATCGAACTCACTGTTCCGGAAGGAGTCGAGGTGCGATGGTTGCACCGCGGTGACGTCCCAGCCGGTCACTCGGATCTGCTCGAGCAGGCAGTCCGGACGGTCACCGTGCCCGAAGGTGAGCGCGTCTACGCCTGGATCTCCGGTGAGGCCACCAGTCTCAAGCCGATTCGCAGATTCGTACGCGACGAACTCGGCCTGAGTTCGGGCGACCACCTGATCACGGGCTACTGGAAGCGCGGAGTCGCAGACTTCGACGAGGACGACGACGACCACTGAACATCGGTTGACGCCGGTTTCGGCATCGTCACCGCGACAACGAGTCCGACAATCGCAACGATTGCCGCTACTCCGAAAGCCGTGGCGAATGCCGAGTGCTGGGGAAGGCCGCCGGATGAAGTCGCGCTCGCGATGATCCCGGCGGCAATTTGGGTTCCCACAGCAGAACCCAGCGATCTGGCGATCGTGACTATTGCCGTCGTGACTCCTACGCGGTCTGCCGGTGCGCTGTCGGCGGAGATGACGAACACTGCCGTCGACGCGGCGGCAACGCCGGTACCCGCAAGGATCAGCACCACAACGATCTGCCACATCGTGGTTGCAAAGACCCCGACGGCGCCGCTGAGGCCGAGAAAGGCAACTCCCGCTACCGCAATGGCTTTCGTGCCTACCCGTTGTGCGAGCTTTCCGGAGATCACCGACGCGATCACCGCTGCGCCGTAGCCGACGCACAGCATGAAGCCGATGGCGCTGGTCGACGCACCGCGGCCGAATCCGCTCTCTGCCGGCACGGCGAGTTGCTGCGGAAGTAGATAGACAACAGCGCCGTAGGTGAACCCGAAAACCACGCCGACGACCACGGCGCTCCACATCGAACGATGCCGCATCATCGTCAGGTCGACCATCGGCTCGGTTGTCCGGCTCTGATACCTGGCCCAGATCGTGAACACGGCAGCGGAAGCGAGAAGCAGCAGCATCGACGTCGGTGCGCCCCACCCGTTGCTCGATGCGCTCGCCAGCCACGCCGTCAGCGTCAACAACCCCAGCGCCAATCCGCCCGCTCCCGGCCAATCGAGGCGGCCGCCGACGTTCGACATGTGATCTCGTGGTGCGCTCACGGCAAAAGCAATTGCCCCGAGCAAAACGAACGCGGTCGGAACTGCATACATCGCGCTGCGTGAGACGTTTTCCGCGACGGGCCCGGCCAATACGACTCCCAGAGCGCCGCCGGCCACGACGACAGCCCCGAGCAAACCCGTGGCCGTCTTGAGTCGGTCCGAGGACAAAGTGCGTCGTAGGACCACGAAGCTCACGGGAAGCAACCCGAGCCCGAATCCCTGGAGAAACTGGCCGAGGACGAACAGCGGGAAGATCGTTGCAAGAGCGGACACGCTGCCGCCCAGGACGACGATTGTCGTGATCGCGAGCAAGGTGGGGCGGGCGCCGTACACGTCGGCTATTCGCCCGGCCATCGGTGTGACGAGAACAGTGCTCAACGTCAGAGCGACGGATGCGAGCGCTCCGACGTCGGCCGTCACTCCGAAGTCTCTCTGTATCAGGGGGAGTGCGGGGACGATGATGCTTTCGAGCGCGGCGACGGCAGCGATCAGCAGGGTCAGGCTTGCGATAGTTGCTACCGGTCGCGGCTGATTTCCGGAGATGCTCTCTGTGGTCATCGTGCTCTCTTTCGATCGGGGAGTGAGGGGCTTCTGGACACGACGAAGCGCCGCCCCAGCAAGAGTCCGGAAGGGTTGTGGCACTGGGTATATAGATCAGTGCGGTAGAGCGTCTTGTTATTTCGTTACGCGTACCGTTATTGTGGAGAAATGTAATCGGATTCAGCGCACAAAGCAAGAGCCGGATGGGGCGGAATTGGCGCGAAGTATCGCGAGACCACAACCGGCAGACTTTCGCTGTTGTGGTCGGTCAGGGTCAGGTGATGTGACGATGAGGCGTATTTCTCGTCGAACATGACGCTGGTCACCAAAAGGGCTCTGCCAGCAGGGAGTTCATCTGCCGGACACATCCAAGGTCCCCGTTTGAATGCCGGGTTTGTTAGCTTTCTGCCTGTGACGCGACGTCACGGAAAGTTCACGAATCACGGAGGATCATCATGGGTTCTATTTCAACGATCATCGGCATCTTCGAGCTCTACAAGCTGCTCGAGCCGCTGCTGAGTTCGCTGAGCTGATTCAGGTGTGATTTCGCTGTCGAGCCGGGGCGCCGAGGGACTCGGCTCGGCAGCGGATCTCGAGGATCCGGCGCGATCAGGACCCGTGGAACGGATGTCGGCACCGGCAGAATTCCATCGCTCCGGTGTAGTGGTCCATCACCAGGATTTCTGCACACCGAGCGGGCTGCGGTGCGAACCTGAGGCAGCGCTCGATCCAGCCGCGCTCGAGCGAAGGGGCCGGGTGCGCGCAGTTCCCGCATCGGCCGGGACGTTCGGCGACACGTACGGAACCGTGGTGCTCCGGGGGCATGCCAAACATCTTGGTGGTGCGATGATTCCAGGGCAATGGTTCGGCTCGAGCGGAAGCTATGTCACGAAAGCGCCGGCGGCGATATGCGAGGACCGAACGCGTTGAGGCGGCGCTACCTGGCTACCTGGCTACCTGGATACCTGATAATCCGATTGCCCAGACTGAGTTTTTTTGGTGCAAGCTGCGGCTACTGCGCTGACGCCCAGAAATTCTCGGACTATCTGGGCAACGATCATGTGGTGGTAACCGCGAACAGAATCCGATCCGGCTCGCGTTGCATACGGGTGATCGCGACGCGGCCCCCGATCCAAGCACCAAGTGCACCAATCGCAACAGCGACAGGGATGGCGAAATAGTTCACCGGGTTCGGTAGCAGCGCCCCGAGTAGAACGCCGGGCGCCGTTGTCGCGGCGAAGATGACGATGGCGAGGATGATCAGTCCGAAGGACGAGCCGTTGAAGGACCCGCGGGTGTTGAAGGAGAACGTCTTCTTCATCTCCGGAACCGGGTAGGGCGCTTTGGCGGATATCGCCACTACCAATCCTGCACCGACTCCCATCATCGAAATGCCGACGGCGATCGGCACGGCCAGTCGGTCGGTCCCGAGGTCCCCGAAGATCCGTACAGCAGCTGTTGCGACGACCACGAAGGGTGTCATCACGATTGCCCACGCGATTTGTCGGCCCCGGACGTCAGCGGCAGCGGCTTCGGGGATCATCACCAGATGCCAGATCGATGCGCCGTCGAATCCGTACAGATTCGATCCGGCTGCCATTGCCAGGTAGATCAGGAACCAGGCACCCCATGCGGCGGAGAAGGGGATCGATGACGAGATCAGCGGTCCGAAGCCGGAGACCAAGGTCATGATGGCAACGGAGAGCAGTTGTGTTCGTCGGCGCATGTCTCCGTGCCAGAGCGAAAGCTCGCGAGAGATGACGGTGCCCAGTCGGGATGCGCGCCAACCGGTTCGAATGTCGCGGCCCTGGTTCTTCAATTGCACGGAAGTGGCGCCCGCTGATTCTGCGACCTTCCCGTTGAAGTAGCGAACGACCAGGCGTTGCCATGACCACAGCAGTGCGAGATCGACCAGCACCAGCGCGAGGACTGCTCCGGCGGCGAGGAGCCAGGCGCCTCCTGCTGCTGCGTCGACACTGGTGATTCCCCACGCGAACGGTATCGAATGCGCGACCGTGAGCGGCCACGTGACGTCGCCGTCCACGACCGTGCCGAGGCGACTCTGCAGCGGAAATTGCAGCAGATACAGTCCGCCGAAGAACGTGCCGAATACCAACAGTCCCAGTTCGCGGCTGCGACGACTCCGCAGGAGCTGCGACATCGCCAGCATCGCGACCCGTGAGGTGCCGACAATGAGCAGGACCGTTGTGGGCCACGCAACGATCGCCAGAGGCAACGCGGCAGCATGGTGGGTTGCTGCATAGATCGGTATCGCTGCGGCAGCCAACGCGGTGATCGGAACGGTCATACCGACCAGCGACGTCGAGAACAGTGCTCTGGCGAGTCGGACGGGTTCCAGGGGGAGTAGTTGGAAATGTCTGGGGTGAAGATTGTGATCTGACAGACCAGACATGATCGGCATCAAGATCCACATCACGCCGATAGCCGACAGTGCGAGACTGGTTGTGCCGCTGACGAGTTCGGAAGAGCCCGCGCTCGTCCCCGAGGCTTGCAGGCACAGCAGAGCCGCCCCCAGAACGCCGAAGAGTGCTGCCACGACTTTGATGACGGCTCTGCCGCCGGTGAATTGACGTTTGTAGAGGGTCATGCGCATTCGAAGGACCGTGCGCCACACAGAGTCCGACGTGTTCCAGTGTGTCGGTGAAAAGCTGGTGGTGGTCATGCGCGCATCCATGACAGTCCGTCGGGATTGGGACTGCGGCTGCCGACAAGGCGAACGAATGCCTCGTCGAGTGTGTTGCCTGCGCGCACCTCGTCGACCGTTCCTGAAGCCACGACGCGCCCGTCTGCGATGACTCCGATGTGAGTACACAGTTGTTCGACAAGGGCCATCACGTGACTGGAAAGAATGACCGAGCCACCTGAGTGGACGAACGAGAGCAGAATGCTCCGAATTCCGGCCGAAGAAATGGGGTCGACAGCTTCGAACGGCTCATCCAGTACCAGTAAGCGAGGGCCGTGCAACAAGGCCGAGGCCAACCCGATTTTCTTCGTCATGCCCGCTGAATAGTCGGCGATGACCGTTCCACCTGCATCGGCGAGATCGAGCGCGGCCAACAGTTCGTCGCGTCGTGACGCGATGACGTCCTCTGGCATGCCGCGCAGGCGTCCGAAATAGGTGAGTAGTTCATGGCCGGTGAACTGGGCGGGTAGCGCCAGACCGTCGGGTAGAACGCCGAGCAGACTCTTCGCTGCGACAGGGTCGTTCCACACGTCGTAGCCGTACACCAGGCTGCGACCGTAGTGCGGGCGAAGCAATCCGACAGCCATCGACAGTGTGGTCGTTTTTCCCGCACCGTTAGGGCCCACCAGGCCGAACAACGAACCTGAGGGCACCGCGAGGGAAAGGTCGTTCACAGCAACTTTCGCGCCGAACGCCATGCAGAGGTGTTCCACCTGTAAGGCCATCGGTCCGGGAGGCAACTGGCCTGTCTCGGGGAGAGGGTGCATCGATCGAGGGTAACTGTCCGGAGCCCTGTGCGCGGAGACAGAGCGGAGCGATGCAGGCTGCGTGCACCGAATGTCATTGGTAGGTGGTTGGTCGCGGCATGAGTCGCTGGTTCGCAAGCTGAGCGGATGGCAGGAGTCGAACCTGCGTGGACGGTTTTGCAGACCGCTGCCTTGCCGCTCGGCCACACCCGCATTGATCCAATTATGTTCGTAGTGAACAACAGTCGCCAGGATTGTGATCAGGGTGAATTGATCGCCATGTGACGGATTGTGGGGAAGGCGGTGTACTGGCGGGCTAGTCGCGGGAGAACACCGCGACCAGGAATTCGGAATTGTCCTTGAACGGGCGCAGGTCCCACGTGGACAGCAGCAGATCAGCCTCGAGGCCACTCGCGGCCGCGTCGGCGAGAAACTCGGGGAACTCGTAGCCACGGCCGGCACCGAATCCGATGACCACTCGGCCGCTCGGAGCGAGATGACGAGCAAATCCTGACAATACTGCTTGCCTGGTTGACGGAGCGAGAAACGCCATCACGTTGCCTGCCGACACGATGACGTCGAAATTCGCCTCGACACCGCGGGCCGGTAGATCGAGTTCGGAGAGATCGCCGACAAGCCACGTAGGGCCGGGGTGGTCCTCCTCCGCGGCAGCGATGAGAACCGGGTCAACGTCGACTCCGACAACCACATGCCCGACGTCGTGCAGATAACCGCCGAGTCGGCCCGGCCCGCACCCTGCATCGAGAACCCGGCCACCGCGTCCGAGCATCGCGTCGATCAAACGTGCTTCCCCGACAATGTCCTTGCCGTCCGCTCTCATGGAACGGAAACGCTCGACATATCGTGTGGAATGCGTCGAGTCGGCTGCAGTGATCTCTTCCCACTGGCTGGGGATGCGCTCGTTCGGGGCCTGTGCAGTCATCTTTCGAGGGTACCGACAGTTCACCGGGTGCCGACGACCGTCCCGTCTGCGGCATATCCGACGAGGGTTGGACGAGGGGAGGTGAGTGAGAGGGGAATCCATCCGTAGAAGCGGTCTTCGGCAAGAACTGTTGGATAGATTTGGCCGTCTGCGGTGTGAAGTTCGGCCCGAACGGCGCCTCCTGCCCCTGCGTCGTAGGTCGCCTCGTGCGGACCAGCAACCATGATCCCGGCTCCGCCTCCGAATGAATCTGCGCCGTACAAGTCGTCGTTCGATCTGCAGCCGTGGCCGAGGCTGATGAATTTTGACGGACCAACCTTGTCGGTCTCGGCTGACGTCTCGAAAACCGGGGCGACGCACCTCCAGCCATCAGCGCCGTGGGCAACGAAGACGCTGAACCGGGTTCCGTCAGGTCCGGGGATGGACCCGACCCGATCGGCGGTGGACGGATCTATTCCGCCGTTGGTTCCCGGCATGGTCTGCCAACCCGAGTACATATCCGTAAACGGTTTTGGCATCATCGCCGTGGCAGCGGCGCAGCCCACCATTCCCGCTGCACAGAGCATCGCGACGAGAGCTACGGCGCCTACCCGGCGGCGTGGAACTCTGGGTGTTCCAATGTTGTTTTCGTCAGCGATGATTCGGATGCGAGCGGCAACCTGGACGTTCTCGGGCCAGAGTTCGGCGGAAAGAGAATCGGTCGGCCGCAGCTTCTCGAGGGTGGTCAGCAGATCTTTGCTCATGGAGTACTCCCGTGTTCGGCGGCAGCGCAAGGTCGGGCGGTGTTCATCGGGATCGCGGTGTCAGGTTCTGAAGCCAACCCGGTGCTCAATCGACGCCGAGCGCGAAAGAGTCGAACATGCATGGCTGGAACCGAACACCCGGCGACCCGCGCTGCTTCGGTGGCGGTCAATCCGTCCCAGGCAGTCAGGAGTAGGGCTTCACGCTCGGTGACGGTGAGTGTTGTCAGTGCTTCGAGCAGTTCTGTGCGGTCGGGGACAGTGACGTCGGCGCCCGGCGTCGATGCCGCGATCTGCTCGATTCGTCGCATCTTCTCGGTCAACGCATCGTGGCGCCGAACGCTTCGACGGTTGTTGTTCACGGTGTTTCGAGCCACCACCAACAGCCATGGAAGTGCCTGTTCGGGCACGTCGTCCAAGCGTCGCCAGGCAACGAGGAACGTCTCGGAGACAACTTCCTGTGCGCTGTGATGATCGACGTGGCGGCAGGTATAGGCGAACACCCGACCGGCGTAGGCGTCCCACAGGACGGTGAAACGCTCTTCGTCGCTCGGTGGTGGCCCGTCCTCGGATTTCGGCGTCATAAGAAGAGATGTCCGGCTGGTTGCTGATCCTTACAGCGTGGGCGCCAATGGACGGTTTGCCGTGTTACTCCGGCCGAGGATTCCGACGGTCAGGAGCAACAACGCAAGGATGTACGGCGTCATGATCCAGATGCCGGCAGCGGCAGGCTGCCACTTGTTCGCCTGACCGAGCAGGATCAGGGCGTCAGAGGTGAGGAACAGTGCGCCGCCGATACCGGTGATCGTGTTGTAGGCCAGTGCGGTGGACGCGGTTCCCACCAGGATTGCGGCGTACACAGGGACGGCAATCCGAAGTGCCGGTTCGAGACCGGTCCAGGCGTACGACACAAGGGCAATTCCGGCAACGGCGTACGCGCACAAAAACCATGGCCGCCTTCGTATCTCCCGAAGAGCGCCGTGCGAGAGAAAGAATCGGATGAAACAGACGTGACCGATCGCGAAGGCGGCCATCCCGATGACAAACGTGGAGTCCCAGATCAGGAACAGGTCTCCGAAAGCGCAGGCAATCAGCGCAGCAGCAACAATCCTCGGTCCGCCTTGGTCGACAACCCAGGCAGCCAGAATCGGCGCGAGCATGACCTTGGTGATCCCGTCCCAGGGCGCAGCATCAGCGGCATTCAGGATCAGATGAAGAATCGCCACCGCGGAAAACCCGACAAACCATGGCGACCGGAAGGTACTCGGCAGTCCGGCGTCGCGAACAGATTCACGCATCGGCTCAGTGCACGAAGTCCGCTGCACGCTCGGCGAGATCGAGCGCCGGCTGGGGGAGTATGCCGAGGATGAGCGTTACACCGGCGCCGAGGCCGATCACACTGCTGGTCAATGCACTTGGCACCACGACGGTCGGTGCGTCTTCCGCCGATTCGGTGAAGAACATCAACACGATCACTCGCACGTAGAAGTAGGCGGCGATCGCGCTGCACAGGACGCCGACGATCACGAGAGGCGCCGCCCCACCCTCGGCGGCCGCGCTGAACACCGCGAACTTTCCGATGAACCCACTGGTCAACGGAATCCCGGCGAAAGCCAACAGGAACAGTGCAAACACAACGCCGACCAGTGGTGAGCGTCTGCCCAATCCGGCCCAGCGCGACAGCGCAGCGACCTCACCGTCAGCGTCCCGGACCACACTGACGACGGCGAACGCACCCACGGTGCTGAATCCGTAAGCCAGAAGATAGAACATCGCCGAGGCGAGGCCGGCATCCGAGTCCGCCACCACGGCGGTCAGAATGAATCCGGTGTGCGCGATAGCCGAATAGGCCAGCATTCGCTTCATATCGGTCTGCGTCACTGCAACGATCGATCCGACAACCATCGTGAGAATCGCGACCGCCCACATCAGCGGGCGCCAGTTCACGTATTCATTGGGCAGGGCCACGTAGAAGACGCGAAGGATGGCGCCGAACGCGGCGATCTTGGTCGCAGTCGCCATGAAACTGGTGATCGGCGTCGGCGCCCCTTGATAGACGTCGGGAATCCACGAATGAAACGGCACTGCACCGACTTTGAACAGCAACCCCACTGCCACCAGGGCCGTTCCGAGCCAGAGGAAGGCGTCGGTGCCCGACCCGATGCGTGCTGCGTCGGCGATACCGGAGAGCGTGACCGTCCCGGCATAGCCGTACAGCAACGCAATTCCGAAAACGAAGAAAGCCGACGAAAATGCCCCGAGCAGAAAGTACTTGAGCGCAGCTTCCTGGGAGAGCAGGCGACGTCTGCGTGCCAGACCGCACAGGAGATACAGAGGCAGTGAGAACACTTCGAGCGCAACGAACATCGTCAGTAGATCGTTCGAAGCCGGAAACAGCAACATACCGCCGACCGCAAAGAGCGTGAGCGGAAAGACTTCGGTCTGGGCGATACCGACCTTCACTGCTTCTTGCTCCGCAACACTTCCCGGGACGCTCGACGCTTGAGGGGTGAAACTGCCGAGCGCGTCATGTTGCGCAATCACTTCGGCGGTGTTGCCCGAGCCTCGCTCGGCAATCAGCAGTACCGCCGGGATCGACACAAGAAGGATCGTGGCCTGCAAGAACAGCGTCGGTCCGTCGACCGCAACAGAACCCATCATCGCCGTCGACCGCGTGCCGGCGAGCAGAAGCACTGCCACGAACGCGGCCGCCAAACCTCCGACACCGAGGACGAGTTGCACTGGGTACCGAATACGCCGGGGTGCAAAGGCTTCGATGAGTACCCCGACCACCGCAACACCGAACACGATCAACATCGGTGCGAGCAGGCTGTACTCGATACTGGGTGATGCCGCGTCGGCCGAGCCGAGGATGGTCACGTCATTGAAGGAACTCATTTGTGGACACCTCCTTCGTGGTCGGCGACGAGCGGCGTCGGTGCCTCGTAGACGACGGTGTGGCTCACTGCAGGAGTGATGACGTCCAAGGCAGGCTTGGGGTAGATGCCGAGGAGCAGGAGGAGTGCGATCAGAGGGGCGACCACCACGAGTTCGCGTCGCGCGAGGTCGCGGATCGTTCCCTGCCCTTCCTTCACCGGTCCGCCCATCATGCGCTGATAGAGCCAGAGTATGTAGATCGCGGACAGTACAAGCGCGACAGTCGCCGCGATAGCGGCCACGTGGTAGCGCGAGTACGTTCCGATCAGCACCAGGAATTCACTGATGAACGGAGCCAGACCCGGCAGCGACAGCGTTGCCAACCCCGCAACGAGGAATGTGCCGGCCAGGACGGGTGCGACTTTCTGAACGCCGCCGTACGCCGAGATAGATCGTGTACCTCGCTGCGAGACGAGGAATCCCGCGATCAAGAACAGCGCGGCAGTGGAGATTCCGTGATTGACCATGTACAGCGCGGAACCTGCCTGGCTCTGGCTGGTCATCGCGAAGATTCCGAGAATGATGAAGCCGAAGTGTGAAATCGACGTGTAGGCGATCAGTCGCATGACGTCTGTCTGCGCGATCGCCAGTATTGCGCCGTAGACGATCCCGATCACGGCGAGCGTGATGATCCACGGTGCAAAAGTCGACGACGACTCCGGGAACAGTTGCAGGCAGTAGCGAATCATCGCGAAGGTGCCTACCTTGTCCACGACCGCCATCATCAACACTGCTGTCGACGGAGTCGATTCCACCGCGGAGTCCGGCAACCAACTGTGCAGCGGCCAGAGCGGTGCCTTGACCGCGAACGCGAACATGAATCCGAGGAACAAGGCGTTGAGCGCCCCGGGTCCGACGCCGAGTTCACCGCTGCTCGCCGCGGACGCGATCGCTCGGAAGTCGAAAGTGCCGCTGGTGAAGGGACTCTCGTCGCGCGTGGTGACCACGTACAGGCCGATGACCGCAGCGAGCATAACCAGGCCGCCGAGGAGGTTGTAGAGCAGAAACTTCACGGCGGCCCGCGATCGGCCAACTCCACCGAACCCGCCGATGAGGAAATACATCGGTATCAGCATTGCCTCGAAGAAAATATAGAACAGGAGAATATCCAAGGCGCTGAACGAAATCATCACCATGGACTCGACAACAAGGATCAGCGCGAAATAGGTGTGCGGCATCCGCTTGGGTGATGCCGGGTCCGCGGGGACGTCGTTCCAGCCCGCGATCAGTAGTAATGGCACCAGCACTGCGGTGAGAAGAACCAGAACGAGTGCGATGCCGTCAAGTCCGAGTGTGTAGCTGGTACCGAAAGCCGGTATCCAGCTGTGGCTTTCGACGAACTGAAACTGCTCGCCGCCGCGGTCGAACGCAACTCCGAGACCGGCGGCGATCACCAGGACTGCCACGGACACTGCCAGCGCGAGAGATTTGGCAAATTGGTACGACCGTGCAGGCAGAGCGAGGACAACACCCGCTCCGATGAGCGGAAGCAGCCAGAGCGCCGTCAGCGCAGGGAAGCCGGCATTGGTCACAGAGTCGCTCACCGTCGCTTCGATCACCACAGTGTCACCGCCATCATTGTCGCGACCACGAGTGTTGCTCCGACAAACATCACCAGCGCGTACGAACGAACGAACCCGGTCTGCAGCTTCCGCGTGAGCGTGGACAACCCGGTGACGACCACCGCAAAGCTACCCACGACGCCGCCTATTCCCTTGGTGTCGACCACTTCCAGCGACTTGGTGAGTTGTTGTCCCGGCTTCATGAACACCGCCTCGTTGAAGGCGTCACCGTACAGATCACGGCGAGCCGCAACGGTCAACCGAGAAACCGGAGTCGGTGCCACCACGGGAATCTCCCGTGTGGCGTACTCGCGATACGCAATCGCGACGCCGGCGGCGACTGCGAGCAGCGCCAGCGCGGTGATCGACCATGCGGGTATCGGCGGTTCGACGTGATGGGAGCCGACTACCGGTTCCAGCCAGTTCTGCAAGCTGGACCCGATGGTCAGGAGCATGCCGGCCCCGACGGATCCCACCGCCAGAATGATCATCGGAGACGTCATCACCGCCGGAGATTCGTGAGGTTTCTGGTTCTCCCAGCGGGCCTTCCCGAAGAAGGTCATCAGCATCACGCGGCTCATGTAGAAGGCAGTGAGCGCCGCACCCAAGAGCGTGACGATGCCCAGCACAACACCCTTGACGCCGCCCTCGCCGATTGCAACCTCGATGATCTTGTCCTTGGAGAAGAACCCGGCAAACGGCGGAACACCGATGATGGCAAGATATCCGAGCCCGAACGTGACAAAAGTCAGTGGCATGAACGCCCGGAGTCCGCCGTAGCGCCGCATGTCGGTTTCGTCGTTCATCGCGTGCATCACGGAGCCGGCGCCGAGGAACAGGCCCGCCTTGAAGAATCCGTGGGTGATCAGATGAAGGATTGCGAAGGCGTATCCGGCTGGTCCGAGACCCGCGGCCAGGACCATGTATCCGATCTGACTCATGGTCGATGCGGCGAGCGCTTTTTTGATGTCGTCCTTCGCGCAGCCGATGATCGCACCGAACAGGAGCGTCACGGCACCGACGATGACAACCACGAGTTGAGCGTCGGGCGCGAGATCGAAGATCGGATTGGAGCGCACGATCAGGTAGACGCCGGCGGTGACCATCGTGGCCGCGTGAATCAGAGCCGAAACGGGGGTAGGGCCCTCCATCGCGTCGCCGAGCCACGACTGCAGCGGCACTTGCGCCGACTTCGCGCACGCAGCGAGGAGGAGCATCAGACCGATCGCCGTCAGGACACCTTCGCTTGCGCCGGACGCGTCGCCGAAGACATTGCTGAACGAGAGCGAGCCGAATGTGCTGAACATCAACATCATTGCGATCATCAACCCGATGTCGCCCACCCGATTGACGACAAAAGCCTTCTTGGCAGCAGTCGCCGCCGACGGCTTGTGCTGCCAGAAGCCGATCAGCAGGTATGACGCCAAACCGACACCTTCCCAGCCGACGTAGAGTCCGAGGAAGTTGTCGGCGAGCACCAGAAGCAGCATTGCAGCGAGGAAAAGATTGAGGTACGCGAAGAACTTACGACGCTCGGGGTCGTACGCCATGTAGCCGACCGAGTAGATGTGGATCAGCGAACCTACACCGGTGATGAGCAGGACGAAACACATCGACAGTTGATCAAGCTGCAGTCCGAACTCGACCTGAAGACTGTCGACCGGGACCCAACTGAACAGGTGCTCGGTGACGGTGCGGTCGGCGGTGTCGCGGCCGAGCATGGCGATGAAAAACACCACTGCGACGACAAACGACGCGAGTGCCATGACGCAGGCGAACAGGAGGCCCCACGCGTTCGTGCGACGACCCGCCAGCAACAGGACAGCGGCGCCGCACAGGGGCAGGGCGGGGAGCAACCAGATGGCGGACGTGATTCCTCCTGACATGTCAGTACTTCAGCAGGTCTGCGTCGTCGACGGATACAGAACGCCGAGATCGGAAGATGATCATGATGATTGCCAAGCCGACGACTACTTCGGCCGCAGCTACCACCATCGTGAAGAAGGCGAAGATCTGGCCGTCCAGATTGCCGTGCATGCGCGCGAAGGTCACGAATGCCAGGTTCGCGGCGTTGAGCATCAATTCGATACACATGAACACCACGATGGCGTTGCGTCGCAGGAGGACTCCCGCAGCCCCGATGGTGAACAACAGGACCGACAGATACAGGTAATTCTCGGGATTCATCGCGCAGACTCCTCACCGGTACTCGGATCCGGGGAACGCGGAGTGAGTGCGCTGCTGACGGAGAGCGTCGAGAACGTTCCGTCGGGCAACAGTGCCGGCATGTCCACTGCGTTGTGACGTGCGTACACGCCGGGACTGGGGAGGGGAGTGGCCGAGCCCTTGTCGGGATCACTCTCATCGCTGCCCAGGTACGCGAATCGTTGCTGCGAGAGTTCGCGTTGGCTGAGTGTGGCTCCGATCTTCTCCCGATGCGCGAGCATCATTGCACCAAGTGTCGCCGTGATCAGCAGTGCGCCAGTCAGTTCGAAGGCCCAGACGTAGCGGATGAAGATGAGATCGGCGAGAGCGTCGATGTTGCCCTGGTCGAGTCCGGTGAATCCGGTGAAGCCCGAGATCGACGCATTTCCGAGTCCGCCGATGAGGAGCAGTCCGAATCCGACACCGATCACGATCGCGCTGACGCGTTGTCCCCGTAGCGTTTCGACCAAGGAGTCCGAAGAATCCACGCCGACCAGCATCAGGACGAACAGGAACAACATCATCACTGCGCCGGTATAGACGACGACCTGGACGACACCCAGGAACAGTGCGCCCTGCACGATGTAGAAGACGGCCAGGATGATCATCGTCATTGCAAGGAAGAGCGCAGAGTAGACGGCCTTGGGGGCGGCGACCACGCCCAAAGCGCTGATCACCGCAAGGGTTCCGAGGATCCAGAACTGCACCGCCTCGCCGGTGGAGGTCGATGTCATCGTTCCCTCCGCCAGGATCGTGGTCGTGACCGACGCGATCATTTCTCGGTCTCCGGGTTCGGCTCTTGCTCGGGTGCTGGCTGTTCGGGAGCTGCTGTGATGTCGCCGCGGTAGTAGTCGTCCTGAGTTGTGCCGGGACGCAGCGCGTGTGGTGGCGCTGCCATGTCGGGTTTCAGGGGCGCGAGAAGGCGGTCCTTCTCGTAGATCAATCCGGCTCGGTTGTCGTCGGTCATCTCGTACTCGTTGGTCATGGTGAGAGCCCGAGTGGGGCAAGCCTCGACGCAGAGGCCACAGCCGATGCACCGCAGGTAGTTGATCTGATACACCCGCCCGTAACGCTCGCCGGGGGAGAACCGTTCTTCTTCGGTGTTGTCAGCACCCTCGACATAGATCGCGTCGGCGGGGCAGGCCCAGGCACACAGTTCGCAACCGATGCACTTCTCGAGTCCGTCCGCATACCGGTTGAGTTGATGGCGACCGTGGTATCCGGGCGCGGTGGGGCGCTTCTCCTCCGGATAGAACTCGGTCTCGGGCTTCTTGAACATTGTCGAGAGCGTCACTCCGAAACCCGCGATAGGTCCGAGGAAATCAGGCATGGGAGTCCTCCGATGTGTCGGAAACATCTGTCCGCCGCGGCGGTGGCACCTTCTGACCCGGTAGTTTTCGGGTCGGCAGCGTTTGACCAGGTAGGGGTGGAACCGGGAAGCCGCCCGACATCGCATCGAAAGGCCGGGTCCCCGAATCGGGCACCAACGCGGCGGTTCGGCGTCGGCTGCGGTAAGTCCCGGCCAACACGATCAGGAGCGCAGCTCCGAGAACCAGTGCGACGCAAAGAAGTACGACCCAGGTGTTGTAACCCTCGTTGCGGAACGCACGAACGGTCGCGATCACCATCACCCACACCAAGGCAGCGGGGATGAGAATCTTCCATCCGAGATTCATGAACTGGTCGTAGCGCAATCGAGGAAGCGTGCTGCGCAACCAGATGAAGACGAAGAGGAAGCCCCACACCTTGGCGACAAACCACAGCACCGGCCACCAACCGGAATTGGCGCCGTCCCACAGGTTGAACGGGAACGGTGCGTGCCACCCGCCCAGGAACAGTGTCGTGGCCAGAGCGGACACCGTCACCATGTTCACGTACTCGGCCAGCATGAACATCGCGAACTTGAGTGAGGAGTACTCGGTGTGGAACCCACCCACCAGTTCACCCTCGGCCTCGGGAAGGTCGAAGGGAGCCCTGTTGGTTTCGCCGACCATGGCTGTCACGTAGATCAGGAAGGACGGCAGGAGGAGAAAGACGTACCAGGCACCTTGTTGGGCGCTGACGATGCCGGACGTGGACATCGTGCCGGCGTAGAGGAAGACTGCGGCGAAGGACAGCCCCATTGCTACCTCGTAGGAGATGACCTGCGCGGTCGATCGAAGTGCGCCCAGTAGTGGATACGTCGATCCGGACGACCAGCCGGCAAGCACGATCCCGTACACACCGATTGAAGTCACGGCGAGGATGTAGAGAACTCCGACCGGAAGATCGGTCAGTTGCAGGGGTGAAAGGGTTCCGAAGATCGACACCTGCGGACCGAACGGGATGACGGCAAAGGCCATGAACGCGGGCACGACTGCGATGACGGGCGCGAGGAGATAAATCGGTTTGTCGGCGCCGGTCGGTGTGATGCCCTCCTTGAGGGCGAGCTTGATTCCGTCAGCGAGACTCTGGAGCATTCCACGGGGGCCGACGCGGTTCGGTCCGACACGCATCTGCATGCGTGCCATGACCTTTCGTTCCGCGTAAATTGCCACCAGCGGTGTGAGTACGAGGAACACGAAAATGGCGAGAGCCTTGCCGATCACCAACCACCACGGGTCGTGCCCGAACGCCGACAGGTCGACCGGAGCTGACACGGTCCCGTACTCGTGGGTGGTCATTGCGCTCCCGCCTTCGCAATCTTCACCACGGAACCCGCGGTAACGCAGAGCGTTTGGTAGATCGTGCTACCCGGTGAATTGAGCGGGAGCCAGACTGTTCGAGGCGGGAGTTCGGTGATCTCCAACGGTAATGTGATGGAACCGGATTCAGTCGACACCGCAACGTGATCGCCGTTGTCGGCGCCGATCTCGGCAGCGGTCTCGGCAGACAAACGCACGAGTGGGAGCCGTGCCGTACCCGCCAGGTTGGGCTCGCCGTCTTGCAATCGGCCGTTGTCGAGCAGCATTCGCCAACTCGACAACACTGCCTCGCCCAGTGCCGGTGTGGGCATGGTGCCTGACGGGACCTGAGGCGAGGTGGGGCGCGATCCGTACCAATCGCCGAGGCGATGTATCTCCGAGCGTGCGGAATCTGCGTCGGGTAGGCCCAGATCGATGCCCATCTCGGCTGCGATCGCGTGGAGAACGCGCTGATCCGGCATCACTCCTGTCGTTCTCAACGCAGTGTCGAACACGCGCTCGCGGCCTTCCCAATCGAGGAAGGTTCCGGGCTTCTCGGCGACCGGTGCCACCGGGAAGACGACGTCGGCGAGTTCGGTGACTCCGCTGTGACGGATCTCCAAACTCACCACGAAACCTGCTGCTTCGATCGCGGCCCTTGCCTTCGCCGGGTTCGGGAGATCACTCAATTCGACGCCGCCGACAAGAAGGGCAGCAGTCGTCTGCCCCGGACCCAGCAGACTCGCGGCGTCGCGCCCGTCGGATGCCGGGATGGAGGCCCCCCACACTGATTCCACCTCCCGACGTGCTGCCGGGTCCGCAACGGGGCGTCCGCCGGGAAGCAATCCCGGTAGTGCGCCGGCCTCGACGGCGCCGCGATCACCAGCGCGGCGTGGGACCCAAGCCAAACAAGCTCCTGTCGCTTCGGCGAGACGTACCGCCGCGGCGAAGCCGCCCGCCACCTCACTGAGTCGTTCGCCCAACAGGATCACTGCACCGGGCTGCCGGAGGAGCTGGCCCTCCTCGCTGCTGGGGTGAGACAACGAATCCATCAGAGCTGCTTCACTTCCGGGTACGGTCCGAAGCAAAGAGCCGCCCATCTTCTGCAGGCCGCGCGTAGCGAATGGCGCGCTGGAGAGCACCGTCGTCTTGCCGAAACGTGCGGCCTTGCGTAGCCGCAGGAAGATGATCGGTGACTCCTCCTCGGGCTCGAGAGCTACCAGCAATGCGGCCGGGGCCGACTCGAGGTCCTGGTACGTCACCGACTCTTCGAGTGTGCGGCCGGCGACGTGTGCTGAGAGGAAACCTGCCTCTTCGGCAGAATGAGCACGGATTCGGAAGTCGATGTTGTTGGTAGCGAGAGCAACTCGCGCGAACTTGCCGTAGGCGTAGGCGTCCTCCAAGGTAGAGCGTCCGCCGACGAGTACGCCTGCGTCACCGCGGGCCTGCGCGAAGGATCGCGCAACGAGGTCGAGTGCCATGGGCCACGACGCCGGAATCAATTCGCTGTCAGCGTTGCGGATCAGGGGAGTGGTGATCCGATCACCTTGGGTCGTGTACGTGAATGCGAAACGGCCCTTGTCGCAGTTCCATTCCTCGTTGACTTCGGGGTCGTCCCCGGCGAGACGGCGGAGAACCTTTCCGCGACGGTGGTCCGTGCGCTGAGCACATCCGTCGGCGCAGTGTTCACACACGCTGGGGCTGGACACCAGATCGAACGGTCGCGCCCGGAATCGGTATGCCGTACTGGTAAGCGCGCCGACCGGGCACACCTGGATGGTGTTGCCCGAGAAGTAGGACTCGAAGGGCTCGTTGGCGTAGATCCCGACCTGTTGAAGCGCGCCGCGCTCGAGGAGATCGATGAACGGGTCGCCGGCGATCTGGCCCGAAAACCGTGTGCATCTGGCGCAGAGGACGCAACGCTCGCGGTCGAGCAGGATTTCGGACGAGAGTGGGATGGGCTTGGGGTAGGTCCTTTTCTCCTCACCGAACCGGGATTCGGTGCGACCGGTCGACATCGCCTGGTTCTGGAGCGGGCACTCGCCGCCCTTGTCGCACACGGGGCAGTCCAACGGGTGGTTGATGAGCAGGAGTTCCATCACCCCGCGCTGCGCCTTCTCCGCCACCGGTGACGTGAGCTGTGTGGTGACGACCATTCCGTCCGCAACCGGTGTCGTGCAGGACGCCACCGGCTTGCGTTGACCTTCGACCTCCACGATGCACTGTCGGCACGCCCCGACCGGGTCCAGAAGAGGATGATCGCAGAACCGCGGAATCTGTGTGCCGATCATCTCTGCAGCGCGAATGATCAACGTGCCCTTGGGTACCTGGAGTTCCCGGCCGTCGATGGTGAGGGCGACCAGATCAGTGGGCGGTGCCGTGTCGGTCTTGGTGGCGTCGTTCTTGGTAGCGTCGGCTGCAGTCATGAGACGAACGCTCCTGTCGCGAGAACGGATCGGCGAGGATCGAACGGGCATCCGTTGCTGTCGAAATGCGCTACGTATTCCTCGCGGAAGTACTTCAGGGAGGACATGATCGGGCTGGTCGCTCCGTCGCCCAACGCGCAGAAGGATTTTCCGAGGATGGTGTCCGAGATGTCGAGAAGTTTGGTGAGATCAGCTTCAGTACCTGTTCCGCCTTCGAGCCGACGCAGGATCTGCACCAGCCAGTACGTGCCTTCGCGGCACGGCGTGCATTTACCGCAAGATTCGTGGGCATAGAACTCGGTCCACCGCAGCACCGCACGCACGATGCAGGTTGTGTCGTCGAATATCTGCAGTGCTTTGGTGCCGAGCATCGATCCCGCCGCGCCGACGCCCTCGTAGTCGAGTGCGACATCGAGATGTTCGTCGGTGAAGATCGGAGTCGAGGATCCGCCGGGAGTCCAGAACTTGAGGGTGTGCCCGGTGCGAACGCCGCCCGCGTAGTCGAGAAGTTCTCGCAACGTGATGCCGAGCGGCGCCTCGTACTGGCCGGGAGTGGTGACATGACCAGAGAGCGAGTACAACGTGAACCCCGGCGACTTCTCGCTTCCCATCGACCGGAACCACTCCGGGCCGCCCAGGACGATCGACGGCACACTCGCGATGGACTCGACGTTGTTGACGACGGTCGGGCAGGCGTAGAGGCCGGCGACGGCGGGGAATGGCGGCCGCAGTCGAGGCTGACCGCGTCGTCCCTCCAACGAATCGAGGAGGGCTGTCTCCTCACCACAGATGTACGCGCCTGCTCCGGCGTGCACGACGAGATCCAAGTCGAATCCCGAACCGAGGATGTTGCGGCCCAGGTATCCGGCCGCGTAGGCCTCGGCCACGGCGGTCTGCAGACGTCGCAGGACCGGGACCACCTCGCCCCGGACGTAGATGAACGCCTTGGCCGCTCGAATTGCATACGCCGCGATGATGACTCCCTCGACCAACGTGTGTGGGGTCGCCATCATCAACGGCATGTCCTTGCATGTGCCCGGTTCGGACTCGTCGGCATTGACGACGAGATAGTGAGGCTTGCCGTCTCCTGGCTTGTCTTCGGTGCTCTGTGGGATGAAACTCCACTTGAGGCCCGTCGGGAAACCGGCGCCACCGCGCCCACGAAGGCCAGCGTCCTTGACCGTTTCGATCACGGCGTCGGGGGACATGGCTAGCGCTTTGCGTAGGGCTTGGTAGCCGTCGTGACGAAGGTAGCTGTCGAGAGTCCACGAGTTCGGTTGATCCCAGTAGCGACTCAGGACGGGGGCGAGTGTCATGTCACTTCCCTTCGCCGGGAGCGTCGGCTGCTGAGGCCGAGCCGGGTGGGTTGTCGTCGTGAGATCGGCTGATACGCAGTCCGGCAAGAGTTGCCCCGCCGATGGTTTGTGCTTCGGCTGCTTCGATTCGTGTATCCGGGAACCCGGCCAAGGTGCGTGCGGTCTGTCGGAACGAACACAGTGTGGCACCGCGACTGGGTGTCACGCGCTCGCCGGCGCGGAGCGCATCGACGAGTGAGCGCGCCGATTCCGGAGTCTGGTTGTCGAAGAACTCCCAGTTGATCATCATGACGGGGGCGTAGTCGCACGCCGCATTGCACTCGATGTGTTCGAGGGTGATCTTGCCGTCGGACGTCGAGATGGAGTGTCCGCCTTCGTCTCTGGAGCCTGCTGACCCGAGATGCTCTTCGAGTGCTGCGAGGATGTCGTCTCCGCCCATGATCGCGCACAGCGTGTTGGTGCAGACTCCGACCAGATACTCACCCGTCGGACCACGGCGATACATCGAGTAGAAGGTGGAAACGGCGGCAACCTCGGCGCCGGTCAAACCCAGCTTGGCACTGCAGAAATCGATCCCGGCCGGGGTGATGTACCCGTCCTCGGACTGCACGAGATGAAGGAGCGGCAGGAGGGCTGATCGACTGGTGGTCGCCGCGGCGTCAGGCTCACGGTAACGAGCGATGACGGTTTCGGCATCGGCGTCGAGTCGGGCGAGTACGTCAGGCGGATAACTCGATCGTGCGCCAGGGCGTACCAGTTGCGTGGGCTCGTCCGGGCGCGGCCCGAGTTCGATGAACACCCGTGACGAGCCGTTCGGGCCGGTCATCGGTCCACTCCGCCCATGACGGGATCGATACTGGCAACCGAGGCGATCACGTCGGACACCATGCCTCCCTCGCACATCGCCGCTACCGCTTGAAGGTTGGTGAATGACGGATCCCGGAAATGGACGCGGTACGGCCGGGTTCCCCCGTCGCTGACCATGTGCACACCCAACTCGCCACGCGGGGACTCGACGGCGACGTACACCTGGCCGGGCGGCACGCGGATTCCTTCGGTGACCAGTTTGAAATGGTGAATCAGACCCTCCATGGACGACTCCATGATCTTGGCGATGTGCTTCTGCGAATTGCCGAGGCCATCCGGTCCGACAGCGAGATCGGCAGGCCAGGCGATCTTCTTGTCGTCCACCATGACCGGCCCCGGTTGCAGCTTGTCGAGGCACTGCTCGACGATCTTGAGGGACTCCTTCATCTCCTCGACACGGATGACGTACCTTCCGTAGCAATCGGATCCGTCGTGCGTCACGACGTCGAACTCGTAGTTCTCGTAGCCGCAGTAGGGCTGCGCTCGACGCTGATCGTGGGGGAGACCCGTGGCGCGTAGGACCGGCCCCGTCACGCCGAGCGCCATGCAGCCGGTGAGATCGAGATATCCGATTCCCTGGGTGCGGGCTTTCCAGATGGAGTTGTCGCTGAGCATCAGTTCGACGTCACGCAACCGTTTCGGTAGGACCTTCAACAGTTCTCGTACCTTCGCGACCGACCCGTCGGGTAGATCCTGAGCGAGACCACCAGGCCTGATGTAGGCGTGATTCATCCGCAGTCCGGTGATCGTCTCGAACACGTCCAGAATCAATTCGCGTTCGCGGAATCCGAACAGCATCGCCGTCACGGCGCCCAGTTCCATTCCACCGGTTGCCAGGGCGACAAGGTGCGACGAGATTCGATTGAGCTCCATCATCATCACGCGAATGACGGTGGCTCGCTCGGGAATGTCGTCGGTGATGTCGAGAAGTTTTTCGACTCCGAGGCAGTACGCGGTTTCGTTGAAGAACGGTGACAGGTAGTCCATTCGAGTAACGAAAGTGACGCCCTGCGTCCAGTTCCGGTATTCGAGATTCTTTTCGATTCCGGTGTGCAGGTAGCCGATTCCACACCGAGCTTCCACGACTGTCTCACCCTCGATTTCGAGAATGAGGCGCAAGACGCCGTGAGTGGACGGATGCTGCGGGCCCATGTTGACCACGATCCGTTCGGCCTCGCCGGTTCGCTGGCGAGCGGCCGCGGTGACGATGTCGTCCCAGTCCTGACCCGATGCTGTGACGACGGTTTCCGTCGTGGCACCGGAGTTGCTTCCTGTCGTCTCGTTCATCAGTTGTACGACCTACGCTCGTCGGGTGGAGGAGTCTGGGCGCCCTTGTACTCGACCGGGATACCGCCGAGCGGATAGTCCTTGCGCTGTGGGTGGCCCTTCCAGTCGTCGGGCATCTCGATACGGGTCAGGGCCGGGTGACCGTCGAAGACGATCCCGAAGAAGTCGTAGGTCTCACGCTCGTGCCAATCGTTGGTGGGGTATATCCCGACGATGGACGGAATATGTGGATCGGAGTCCGGCACGGACACTTCCAGTCTGATCCGGCGGTTGTGCGTGATCGAAGCAAATGGATATGCGGCGTGGAGCTCGCGACCGGTGTCCTGCGGATAGTGGACTCCATCGACACCCAGGCAAAGTTCGAAGCGTAGTTCCGATTCGTCGCGCAGTCTGCGCGCGACCTGCGGGAGGTGAGACCGTTCGACATGCAGCGTCATCTCGTCTCGAAAGATCACTACCCGCTCGATTGCATCGGTGAAAGTGCTGCCCGCGCTGCGCAATGCGGCATCCAAGGAGTCCGCAACTTCGTCGAAGTATCCACCGAACGGTCGAGAGGCCTTGTCCTCTACTGAGATCGGCGGGGCGAGCCGGCTGTAGCCCGAGGTGTCACCACTGCCGCGGACCCCGAACATCCCCCTCGATCCGTTGTTGCCCGCGGTCATCGCAGAAGCCCCTTCATGTCGATGGTGGGGGTGGATGCCAGTGCGGCGCGCTCGGCTGCCGCGCGTGCCTCTTCGCGGTTCACGCCGAGGGGCATCTCCTGGATCTTTCGGTGCAGTTCGATGATCGCGTTCAGGAGCATCTCCGGCCGCGGCGGACAGCCGGGCAAGTAGATGTCGACCGGCACGATGTGGTCGACGCCCTGTACCACTGCGTAGTTGTTGAACATACCGCCGGACGACGCACACACACCCATGGCCAGAACCCATTTCGGCTCGGCCATCTGGTCGTAGACCTGACGAAGTACCGGCCCCATCTTTTGACTGACCCGCCCGGCCACGATCAGAAGGTCTGCCTGTCGCGGCGACGCGCGGAATGCCTCCATGCCGAACCGCGCCAGGTCGAAGCGACCTGACGTGGTTGCCATCATCTCGATCGCGCAGCACGCGAGCCCGAAGGTGGCAGGCCACAGTGATCCTTTGCGGGCATACCCTGCCAGGCCCTCGACAGTGGTCAGTAGAAATCCGCTGGGGAGCTTTTCTTCGAGACCCATATCCGACTCTTTTCAGTCGTAACAGCTGCGGTGTGACCGGTTTTGTCTGACGTATGTGTGCTGTACCTGTGTCCGCTGGCCTAGTCCCAACCGAGACCGCCTCGTCGCCATTCGTATGCGTATGCCACCGAGACGTTGACTATGAAAAGGCCCATCGCCGCGAGGCCGAACAAGCCGAGCGAATCGAAATGCACCGCCCACGGGTAGAGGAAAACGATCTCGATGTCGAAGATGATGAACAGCATTGCCGTCAGATAGAACTTGACGGGAAACCGCCCGCCACCGGCGGTACGGGGTGCCGGTTCGATTCCGCATTCGTAGGCTTCGAGTTTCGCCCTGTTGTACCGCTTCGGGCCGACCACGGACGCGAGAACAACCGACACCACAGCGAAGGCCATCGCGATGACCCCGAGGACGAGAATGGGGATGTAAGCGTTCATGTCACCCGAACTCCTCTCCGCTGTGCGGATGTCCGCCCAGCCCGAAGGTGCCGTTCGATTTCGATACTGCCAGCAATTCGATACTTATGTGACCTGCGACACCCACACTAGGGGAGGCCTCCGACATTGGGTTCGTTTTCGGGGTGCCGAGTTTCGCTCTCGAAAGTCCGAAGTAGTCGGCGCCGCAACGAATCACCGCTGCAACGGGTGCTCACCGGCTCAGTTGTCGACGCAGAAGCGCGATGACGGTGGAAGCAAGTTCGATCGGATCTATCGGCTGCGGCTCTGAGGCTTCCGCTCTCGACCACGACGCCAGCCACGCATCGTCGGGTCGACCGGTCAGTACGAGGATCGGTGGACAGTCGGCGATCTCGTCCTTGAGTTGTTTCGCGACGCCCATGCCGCCCGCCGGACTCGCCTCGCCGTCGAGAATGGCGAGGTCGATTCCGCCGGCATCGAGCTTGGCTACGACGATCGGTGCCGTCGCGACCTCGATGTAGTCGATGGTGGGCATCGACGGATGTGGGCGCTCTCCGAGAGCGAGCCGAACTTGCTCGCGCGTGTGTGCGTCGTCGCTGTAGACGAGGATGCGCACGGGTGCCATGGAGTTGGGCTCTGCGGTCTCGGCGGACACGCGGCCGACGTTACTCCGGGCGGTCCCTGGCTACCGGCGAATCTTCAACATCGGCAGGGACTTCCGCGAAAACACAGCTCGGCTTCACGGCAAACGGCCCCTACCCGGCGATGAACGCCGGAAGTAAGGGCCGCCTGAATTGCGTGTGCGCTCAGAAGTTTTCGACGAACTTCGTCAGGCCCTTGCTCGCTGTTTCCAGCGCCGTCTTCTGTGCCTTCTTCACCAGGAAGCCCGGCAGCGGGATCTTGGGATCGATGGTCAGTTCGAAGGTGACTTTGGTTCCACCGTCGGTGGGAGTCAAGACGTACGAGCCGTCCTGCTGGTTCTGCTGACCGCTCTCCACGAGGGTCCAGGTCACCTTCTCGTCGCCCTCGAAGGTGTAGTCGACTACCTGCTCGTCGTTGATTCCCAGAATGGACACGGCCATGCGAACGCGATGGGGGCGACCGTCGTCGTGGGTGCTCTCGATGGTGATCTTCTTGTGTGCAGACGACCACTCCGGCAGCCGATCGACGGCTGCTACGGCCTTCATCACCGTTTCCGGATCAGCCTTGATCTCGAATTCCTTGACGCCCGAAACGGCCATGAACGTGCTCCTTCTCGCCTTGCGGCAACGGTTCGTGATTACTGCAGTTGCGCAATTAGATCATTCGGTGATCGGGTTGGCGTCGAGCTAGTCCATGCCGTTCTTGCGCATCTGGTCCCGCAATGCGCCCTGGACGGCTTGTGAAACCCACGAGTTGAGGGAGACTCCGTTCTGATTGGCGGCCTCCTCGGCGCGGGCTTTGATCTGCTCCATCATCCTCAACGTCACCCGGCTGATATCTCCGCTGACGTCGTCGAACGAGTAGGTTGAGTCCTTCTTCTCGTCGTCTGCCTTCTCGTTTGCACCCTCGCCGCCGGTCGAGTTCGGCGGGCGAACGACGTCGACCAGTAATTCGCTTCCGTCGAGATTCACCTTGACCTCTCGGTCGCCCAGCTTCGCCCCGATCTCCTTGGCCAGTTCCGTCGCCGCGGCCAACAAGACCAGGCGGACCGAGGGTTCGATGGCGGCGGACAACGACGCCGCAATCCGGCGCGTGTGATCGTCGCCGAGTTCGGCTGCAGTGGCGAGGTCGTTCTGCAGCTTTGCGGTGTACTCCGAAATGTCCATGACACCACAGTGGCGTCAAAAGTGACGTCAGTCAAGGATGTGATGACGTCACTCGGTATCGAGGGCGGTCGACCGCTATAGAGTTGCCCAGCACCTGAGGCGAACGGCGCCCGGGTTTCGTGCTGGTCGTTTCGTGCTTGTCGAGGAGTGGGTTGTGCCGAACACGGTGTCACTGAAAGTGCAGTTGGTGGCGAAGTCCGAGTTCTTCCCGCCCGAGGACATTCCGTGGGAGACGGACGCGGATGGTGGCGAAGCGCTGGTCGAGTTCTCCGGTCGAGCCTGCTACCAGAGTTGGTCCAAGCCGAATCCGCGAACCGCAACCAACGCCGGCTATCTGAGGCATCTGCTCGAGGTCGGACACGTTTCGGTGCTCGAGCATGCGACAGTGAGCTTCTACATCACCGGTATCTCGCGCTCGTGCACTCACGAATTGATTCGTCACCGGCACTTCTCGTACTCGCAACTCTCGCAGCGATTCGTCCGTGAGAACGATGCAAACGTCGTCGTGCCTCCTGCTGTCGAAGGTGATCCCGAGCTCGAAGCACTGTTTCTGAATGCCACCGATGAAAGCCGTCGCGCTTACGGGGAACTGCTGACTGCCCTCGAAGGGAAACTGCAATCGGTGCCCGGTGCCCCGATGCGGGGCAAGCAAGCCAGGCAGGCTGCGCGCTCGGTGCTGCCCAACGCCACCGAGACGCGCTTGGTCGTGACCGGGAACTATCGGGCCTGGCGGCACTTCGTCGAGATGCGTGCCACCGAACATGCGGATGTCGAGATCCGGCGAGTCGCGGTCGAGTGCCTGCGTCAGCTTCGTGATGTCGCGCCAAATGTGTTCGGGGACTACGAGATTCTTCGCGGAAGCGACGGATCGGAAATTGCCGTCAGCGCATTTGCGGCCGAGTCGTGACTCGTGTGCAGAAGTAAGAGCTGAACCGGGTAACCTTCTGACCATGACCTACGGTGATTCCGCTTCTCTTGTCGAGCGTCCGTTCGGCACCATTTCCGTTGCGATGGTGACCCCGTTCACTGCCGACGGGAAGTTGGACGTCGACGCGGGAGTGCGCCTCGCAGCCCATCTCGTCGACAACGGCTGTGACGGCCTCGTTCTTGCCGGTACCACCGGTGAATCTCCCACCACCACCGAGTCCGAGAAGCTCGACCTGCTCCGCGCAGTGATCGACGCCGTCGGTAACCGCGCGAAGATCGTTGCAGGCGCCGGCAGCAACGACACCGCTCACAGCGTCGAACTCGCACGTGACGCGGCTCGCGCCGGAGCGCACGGTCTGCTCGTCGTCACCCCGTATTACTCACGTCCGCCCCAGGCCGGACTGTTTGCACACTTCACCGCCGTCGCCAACGCGACCGACCTGCCCGTCATGTTGTACGACATTCCGCCCCGCTCCGTCGTTCCCATCGAGACCGAGACGATCCGCCGACTCGCCGAGCACCCGCGAATCAAGGCCGTCAAGGACGCCAAGGGCGACCTCAACGCCGGCGCAGAGTTGATCGGCACCACCGAGCTTCAGTTCTTCTCCGGCGACGACCCGCTGAATCTGCCGTGGCTCGCTGTCGGCGCCACCGGCTTCGTCAGCGTCATCGGCCATCTTGTTCCGGGTCGTCTCCGTGACCTTCACACCGCGTTCGTGTCCGGCGACATCGCCCGCGCACGCGAGATAAACCTCAGTTTGATCCCTGTGATTCGTTCCGTTGCCCGCCTCGGCGGTGTCAGCGCTTCGAAGGCGGGTCTGCGACTCATCGGAATCGATGTCGGAGAACCACGCCTTCCGCAGGTTGCACCCACTAAAGAGCAGATCGACGGTCTTGCCGCCGATCTGCATGCGGCAGGAGTTTTGTAAATGACCCGTCCCCCCCGACGTCGTAGTGCCAGTCGTCAAGCCGGTCCGCCTTCGCCTCCGGCTCCCGAAACGGCCGCAAAAGCCGCACCGGTAGAGGCACCAGCTGCGCCGGCGGCAGAAGCGGCCCCCGCCGCAGCCGCCCCGCCCAAGAAGGCCGCAGCAACCAAATCTGCAGCAACCAAGTCCGCTGCCACCAAATCTGCTGCACCCAAGAAGTCGACCGAAGACAGGTCGCCGCGCAAATCTTCCGGCGGTAACCGACCGGCAGCATCGAAGTCGGGCAACGGGCGCGGAAACAAGCGCCCCGAGAACCGTCCGGCCGTCGATCCCACGGGTCGCCTCGGAACACCCCCGAAGGCGCCGGCATCGGGTCTGCGCATCGTCGCGCTGGGCGGCATCGGCGAAATCGGTCGCAACATGACGGTGTTCGAGCACCGTGGCAAGTTGCTGATCGTCGACTGCGGTGTGCTGTTCCCCGAGGACCAGCAGCCTGGCGTCGACCTGATCCTCCCGGACTTCCGCTACATCGAAGACCGTATGGACGACGTCGAAGCCGTCATCTTGACTCACGGACACGAGGACCACATCGGTGCTCTGCCGTTCTTGCTGCGTCTGCGCGCGGACATTCCGGTCATCGGCGCGAAGTTCACTCTCGCTCTCGTTGCCGCCAAGTGCCGCGAGCATCGCCTGCGTCCGAACCTGGTCGAGGTCGTCGAGGGAAACACCACCACCCATGGCCCGTTCGACTGCGAGTACTTCGCGGTCAACCACTCGATTCCCGACGCTCTCGCGATCGCGATTCGCACCGACGCCGGCGTCGTACTGCACACCGGTGACATCAAGCTCGATCAGCTGCCTCTCGACGGCCGCCTGACCGACCTCGCCGGATTCTCCCGCCTGGGCGACGAGGGCGTCGACCTGTTCCTCGTCGACTCGACGAACGCCGAAGTTCCGGGATTCGTCACGCCCGAGCGCGAAATCGGGGGAGTGCTCGACAACGTCATCGGCAAGGCGAAGCAGCGTGTCATCGTGGCATCGTTCGCCAGCCATGTGCATCGCATCCAGCAGGTCGTCGACGTAGCCGCTCGGTACAACCGCCGCATCGTCTTCGTCGGCCGCTCGATGGTCCGCAACATGCAGATCGCCCAGGATCTGGGCTACCTGACGGTGCCCGACGGCCTCGTCGTAGACATCGACACCGCCGCCACCCTTCCCGACGATCGCCTGGTGCTCATTTCGACGGGTTCGCAGGGTGAGCCGTTGGCAGCGCTCTCGCGGATGGCGCGCGGCGAACACCGTCAGATCAACATCCGCGCCAACGACCTTGTCGTTCTCGCGTCTTCGCTGATCCCGGGCAACGAGAACTCCGTTTTCGCCGTGGTCAACGGTTTGGCCAAGCGCGGTGCCACCGTCGTGACCCAGCAGAGCGCCAAGGTTCACGTCTCGGGCCACGCGTCCGCCGGTGAGTTGCTCTACCTGTACAACGCGGTTCGGCCCACCAATGCCATGCCCGTCCACGGTGAATGGCGGCACCTGCGTGCCAACGCCGCGCTGGCAAAGGCAACCGGCGTGCCGGAAGAGCGCATCGTATTGGCCGAGGACGGCGTCGTGGTCGACATGGTGGACGGTCTCGCCGAGATCGTCGGACGCGTACCGGTCGGACACGTCTACGTCGACGGTCTGTCCGTCGGCGACGTCGGTGAGCCGACGCTGTCCGATCGCCTCGTGCTCGGTGAGGGCGGCTTCATCGCGATCACCATCGTCATCAACGAGTCGACGGGCCGTGCGGTCAGCACCCCCGAGGTGTCCGGTCGCGGCTTCTCCGACGATCCGACAGCGCTCAAGGCTGCCGCGGATCTCGTGGAATCGGACCTGGCCCGGTTGGCGAGCGAAGGCGTCATCGACGCTCATCGCATCGCGCAGTCGGTGCGCCGCGTCGTCGGACGCTGGGTCGCGGACAAGTACCGCCGCCGTCCGATGATCATTCCGACGGTCATCGCGGTTCCGTAGATTCGGCACAGCAGGTCGCTTCCGCTCGAACCCGGTCCGGTTCGAGTACTTTGGCGAAGGTGACCTTCGCTCATGACGAACGACTCGCCCTGGTGGACAGCATGGTCGAATTCGGCCCCGATGCTCCGACACTGTGTGGGGAGTGGACCAATCGTGACCTGGCAGCACATCTGATAGTCCGGGAGCGGCGTCTCGACGCCGCTCCCGGAATCATGTTGAGCCCTCTTGCCGGTCACACCGAGAGCGTGCGTAAGGCCGCAGCGGCGCGTCCGTGGGAGGAGATCCTCGACGACGTTCGGAGTGGGCCGCCTCGGTGGTCGCCGATGTACTGGCTCGACGCGCAGGTGAATACCACGGAAATGTTCGTCCACCACGAAGATGTACGACGCGCACATCTGAACTGGGCGCCGCGTCCGTTGTCGGAGGGTCGGCAGGCTCAGCTGTGGAAGTACGCCCGGCAGATCGGCAAGATGGGTTACCGCAAAGCCGCTGTCGAGGTCATTTTCGAACTTCCGTCCGGCGAGAGTGCGGTCGTCCACAAATCCGGCTCTCGCAGTGTTGTCCTGCAGGGTGAACCCGCCGAGTTGCTGCTGCACGCTTTCGGTCGCAACGAGGTGAAGATCGAAGCCAAAGGTGAACTGGCCGACGTTCAATCCGTGATGGCGCTCGATCGCAGTTTCTGATGGCCCCCTTCTGCCGGAGCCGAGCTCGACAGACGGGTTGTGAAGATCACGTTTCGCACTCGCCACCAGTGTTGCTGGTGTTGCGGATGGTCCAGATGGGGTCGCACAGACTAGCCTGAACTCCATGGCAGGTAAGTCGAGCGCCCGGGGATCCAGTACAAGCACGTCTACGTCCAGGGCATCGACCAGGTCGTCAGCCTCTACTCCGAGCGCGCGCGCAACCGCAAAACCTCGTGCCTCGCGCACCACGCGAACCGTATCGACTCCTCGAAATGTCACGACTTCGGCCAGGGCTGGTGGGCGCCCCGCGTCGGGCAAAGGCTCCAAGCCGGCGCCCAAGAAGGCGTCCGGTACGTCGTCGGCCGCGCGCCGCCCGGTATCGAAAACCTCTCAGCGGGCCAGCCCGTTGGCCGCTGTGGGCAAGGGAATCGGAGCCGGGTGGTCCCTGGCTGCCCGCGGCGTCGGCGCTACCACACGCACCGTCAGTAAGGTCGGCGAGATCGAAGCCGGCCACCGCCGCGACGGAATAGCGCTCGGCCTGATCGCATTCAGCGTCGTCATCGCCGGTGGCGTCTGGTTCAAGGCCGGTGGTCCGATCGGCGGCGGCATCGACACCCTCGTGCGGGCGATCTTCGGCGCGGCCTCGGCCGTGCTCCCCATCGTCGGCGTCGGCCTCGCGATCCTGTTGATGCGCACCGAACCGAAACCTGAGATCCGGCCCCGACTGATCATGGGATCCTTGCTGGTCGGTCTGCCGGCGCTCGGCCTCTGGCACATCATCTCGGGTTCACCGACAGACGCCACCGGTCGCTCCAACGGCGCAGGGTTTGTCGGATACGTCGTGGGCGGCCCGCTCACCAACGGGCTCACCGTCTGGCTGTCTGCGCCGCTGCTGGTCATCGCCGCCGGATTCGGAATCCTCCTTCTGACCGGAACGACTCTGCGTGAGGTGCCGAGCAAGTTCCAGTCCTTCTTCGGCGCCTCGTATCGCTCGGATGAATACGGCGACTACGGATCCGAATTCGACGAGGACGGTGAGCACCACTACGGCGAATCTGCTTACGATCCTTCACTGTTCGACGCCGACGGCTACCCGGTCGACACCTACGCCGAGCCGCCGCTCAAGCCCGCCAAGCGGACCAGCCGACGCGCACCGATCGACAACTACCCGACGGACGAGTTCGAATCCGGAGACAAGAAGACCGAAGTCCTCGGTCTGTGGAACGCCGACGACACCGCAGTACCCGACGAGCCCGTCGCGGCTGCGGCAGCGCCCGTCGTGGAGACGCCGGCACCGCGCCCCAAGGTGCCTGCGCGTTCGGTCCCCATCGCCAAGCCCGTGCCGAAACCCGAACCGGAGCCGGAGGAGAAGGAACACTTCGTCACCGATCGGGTCACCGACGGCGACTACAACCTCCCGCCGACGACGTTGCTGATCGAGGGAGACCCACCCAAGCTCCGCAGTTCTGCGAACGACGCGATGATCGAGGCGATCAGCGAAGTCCTCGAACAGTTCAAGATCGATGCCGCTGTTACCGGTTTCACCCGCGGACCGACGGTGACGCGCTACGAGGTCGAACTCGGCCCAGGCGTGAAGGTCGAGAAGATCACCGCGCTCGCCCGCAACATCGCGTACGCCGTGGCAACCGACAACGTCCGCCTCCTGGCCCCCATTCCGGGTAAGTCCGCGGTGGGTATCGAGGTACCGAACTCCGACCGCGAAATGGTCCGCCTCGCCGACGTTTTGAACGCGCCGAGCACCCGACGCGATCACCATCCGCTGGTGATCGGTCTGGGTAAGGACATCGAAGGTGACTTCGTCAGTGCGAACCTCGCGAAGATGCCCCACCTTCTGGTGGCAGGCTCGACCGGCTCGGGTAAGTCGAGCTTCGTGAACTCGATGCTCGTCTCGTTGCTCACCCGAGCAACGCCGGAAGAAGTACGGATGATCCTCATCGACCCCAAGATGGTCGAGCTCACGCCGTACGAAGGTATCCCGCACCTGATCACGCCGATCATCACTCAGCCGAAGAAGGCAGCGGCAGCGCTGGCCTGGTTGGTCGAGGAGATGGAACAGCGCTACCAGGACATGCAGGCCAACCGGGTGCGTCATATCGACGACTTCAACTCCAAGGTCAAGTCCGGCGAAATCACCGCCCCGCTGGGCAGCGAGCGCGTCTACCGTCCGTACCCCTACATCCTCGCGATCGTGGACGAGCTGGCAGACCTCATGATGACCGCGCCGCGCGACGTCGAAGAAGCAATCGTCCGCATCACGCAGAAAGCCCGTGCTGCCGGTATCCACCTGGTGCTGGCAACGCAGCGCCCGTCCGTCGACGTCGTCACCGGCCTGATCAAGACCAACGTGCCTTCGCGTCTGGCGTTCGCGACGTCTTCACTGACGGACTCGCGAGTCATCCTCGATCAGCCCGGCGCCGAGAAGCTCATCGGTATGGGTGACGGCCTGTTCCTGCCCATGGGCGCGGGTAAGCCGACCCGTATGCAGGGCGCGTTCATCACCGACGAGGAAATCTCGGCGGTTGTCGACTTCGCGAAAAACCAGGCCGAGCCCGAGTACACCGAAGGTGTCACCGCACAGAAGGCAGGGGAGAAGAAAGACGTCGACCCCGACATCGGCGACGACATGGATGTCCTCCTGCAGGCCGTGGAATTGGTCATCACGAGTCAATTCGGTTCGACGTCGATGTTGCAGCGCAAGCTACGAGTCGGGTTCGCCAAGGCCGGCAGACTGATGGACCTCATGGAAAACCGCGGCGTCGTCGGACCCAGCGAGGGCTCGAAGGCACGCGAGGTGCTCATGAAGCCCGAGGAGCTCGACGGTCTGCTGTGGTCGATACGCGGCGGCGACCCGGATGAGGCACCTGCAGACGAGTAGGGACACCTCGGCGGAGAAGCCGTCGACAGACGACCGGAGGAACCCGTGCATGTGACGCCGTTGGCTTGGGGAATCACGATCGTGGTGATCCTCGGCCTGTTCGTCTTCGACTTCTTCGCCCACGTCCGCACTCCGCATGCGCCGACCTTCCGGGAGTCCGCATTCTGGTCGACGGTCTACATTTCGATCGCCATCGTCTTCGGCCTCGTCGTGATGTGGATCTGGGGCACCACGTACGGCGGTGAGTACTTCGCCGGCTACGTCACGGAGAAGGCGCTCTCGGTCGACAATCTGTTCGTCTTCGTGATCATCATGTCGACGTTCGCCGTCCCGCGAGAGTTCCAGCAGAAAGTCCTGCTGATCGGTATCGTCCTCGCATTGGTGATGCGCGGAATCTTCATCGGAGTCGGTGCGGCCGCCATCAATGCGTACAGCTGGGTGTTCTACCTCTTCGGTGCGTTCCTGATCTACACCGCGTACACCCTGATCCGCGATCACGGGCATGAGAAGGAAGCCGAGGAGAAGCGCGACAGTCGCATCATCTCACTCGTGAAGCGGGTGCTGCCGACAACCGAGGAATACGACGGGGACAAACTGATCACCCGGATCGACGGCAAGCGCGTCGTGACACCGTTGTTGTTGGCGCTCATCGCAATCGGGTTTGCCGACGTGCTCTTCGCGCTCGATTCGATTCCGGCGATCTACGGTCTGACCCAGGAACCGTATCTGGTGTTCACCGCCAACGCCTTCGCGCTGATGGGTCTACGGCAGCTGTACTTCCTGATCGGTGGGTTGCTCGAACGGCTGGTCTATCTCTCGTACGGGCTCTCGATAATCCTGGCGTTCATCGGTGTGAAATTGGTACTTCACGCGTTGCACGAGAACACCCTCTCGTTCGTCAACGGAGGTGAACACGTCTCCGTCCCGGAAATCTCCACGGCACTCTCACTCGGAGTGATCATCGGAGTATTGGCGGTGACGACGGTCGCGAGCCTGTTGAAGACTCGCGCCCGGGCGGGGGAGTAAGCCGGGGCCGGGGCTCTCAGGCGCTGAACTGACCCAACACCGGAACCCACTCGGTGATCCGGACCTTCTCGATCAAATCGGCGATCGCGAACGGATCGTGGGTGAAGAGGAGGGAAACGGTGTCGGCGTCTGCGGCGTCGACGATGATCAGCGCGCCGTTTCCATCTGCAAACGGGCCGGATGACAAGACGATCGAGCGGGAAACCAGATCCGCGAGCCACGCGCGGTGATCGCTACGGACTTCGTCGCGCTGAGCGTTCTTCTCGGGCGCGTAGGTGTATTCGACGAGGAACAACGACATCGTGAACCGCTTTCGGGGCTGGTGATCGAGATGGTGGTGTGTGAAGAGTCTGAACGGTTCAGAGAGTCAGGAGCATGCGAGTATTGCCGAGTGTGTTGGGTTTCACATAGCTCAGATCGAGGAACTCGGCGACGCCGGCGTCGTAGGACCGACACATTTCCGCATAGACCTCGGCGGTGACGGGGGTGCCGTCGATCTCTGCGAATCCGTGACGGTGGAAGAACTCGGTCTCGAACGTCAAAACGAACAACCGTTCCAACTCCAATTCCTTGGCGACCTCGATGAGTTTGTCGACGACGTGGAAACCTGCGCCCTGGCCTTTGGCAGTCGGATCGACTGCGACGGTGCGGATCTCACCCAGGTCCGCCCACAGCACATGCAGTGCGCCGCAAGCGATTACCTGGCCGCCTCGCTCGGCGACCCAGAACTCCTGGACTGCCTCGTACAGCGTCACGAGATTCTTCTCGAGGAGGATCTTGCCGGCGTAGATGTCGATCAGACGCTTGATTTCGGGGATGTCCGACGTTCGCGCGCGACGCACGATCAACTGGCTCTCGGTATAGGTCGGCGCGGTCGAAGTCATGTGGTGCACATTAGTCAATGGCCCTACCGATATTCTAAGTCGCGTGCCTGTCCGCCCCACGCAATTCCCGCGCCGCTCGGCTTTGTCCCGGGTTCGGCTCACCGCCTGTGCGGTGATCCGATGAGTACCCCGCGCGATCAGACCGACGCCCATCGCGCCGCCGTCGGCCCGTCCGACGGCACACCTGTCGCGGACAACCCGGTTCCGTTGCTGAACATCGCGAACATTCTCACGATGGTCCGAATGGTTCTCGTTCCGGTTTTTCTCGTTGTTCTGTTCGTCGACGGCGGACACTCGACGTGGTGGCGTCTCGGGGCAATGGGCGTGTTCATCGTCGCCGCGATCACGGATCGGATCGACGGCCAATTGGCTCGGAAGTACGGTCTGGTCACCGATTTCGGCAAACTCATGGACCCGATCGCGGACAAGGCACTGATCGGCGCCGCGCTGATCGGTCTTTCGGTTCTCGGTGACCTGTCGTGGTGGGTGACCGGAGTGATCATCGCCAGAGAACTCGGAATCACGCTGTTGCGGTTCGCGGTACTGCGGCACGCGGTCATCCCGGCGGGCAAGGGCGGCAAGCTCAAGACCCTCGTGCAGGCCGTCGCGATCGGGTTCTACCTCTGCCCGCTGCCGAGCAGTTGGGACATCGTCAGCGGATTGCTGATGGCTGCTGCCGTCGTGCTGACGGTGGCGACGGGAATCGAATACATCGTGCAGGCGATCAGGCTTCGCGCCGGAGTTCGCGCAGTCGAGTCATGACGGACCCGCTGCTCGCACTCGGAGTGGTCGAACTCGTCGACGCCCTTGGCGCCGCGAGGCAGACTGTCGCCGCCGCCGAATCTCTGACGGCTGGATTGTTCACGGCTGCGGTCGCGTCCGTGCCGGGGTCGAGCGCGGTGCTGCGTGGGGGCCTGGTCGTGTATGCGACCGACTTGAAAGCGACGCTGGCGGGCGTGGATCCCGAGCGTCTGGCAACGGACGGCCCCGTGTCCGAGAGCACCGCCGTGGCTTTGGCGCTCGGCGCCCGGACGAGGTGCGGCGCCGACTGGGGTATCGGACTGACCGGAGTCGCCGGTCCGAGTGAGCAGGACGGACACCCGGTCGGAACGGTGTTTCTCGGTATCGCCGGCCCGGACGGAACCGAATGCGTACCGCTCGCGCTCGGCGGCGAACGGTGGGAGATTCGGACAACCGCAGTCGCAACTGCCGTGTCGCGGTTACGTGATCGTGTCGCAGAGCGTGCGGCACGATAGGCTCGGGAACCAATCGGATGTGTTCGGACGTTGACGATTGTGAAGACGTACGACCATGCACGATGAGGTCACGGATGAAGGAGGAGCGAGATGGCGCTGCTATTGCGTGAGGCAATCGGTGACAGTCTCCGGCGTACGCGCGTTTCGCAGAGCCGCACGCTACGTGAGGTGTCGAACAGCGCGCGTGTGAGCTTGGGCTATCTGTCCGAAGTGGAACGTGGGCGTAAGGAAGCATCGAGCGAATTGTTGGCGGCGATCTGTGATGCGCTCGCAGTCCCACTGTCCGACGTGCTGGTCGACGTGAGCGAGACCCTGGCCACGAAGAAGAGCGCTCCGGTAGCTGGTCGGCAGGTTGCCGAACCTGCCGTGTCTGCTTCCGGCTCTGTCTCGGCTTCTGGTTCGCCGACTATCGCACGCGACACCCGCGTCGTGATTCCGGCACCGAACGCTCGAAGGTTGGCGGCGGCGTAGCCACTACCGGCCGTAACCGATAGATTTTGTACGTAACCGCCGGTTTCCAGCAGGTGGGGTCAGAGCAGATAGGGCGCAGCCCTTGTTTCGGTGCGCGACGGTCGCGCTCCGGGTCGCGTTCGGCGCGGCGCATCAGATGGAGGCAGGATCAAACCAATGGCTAATCCTTTCGTCAAGGGCTGGAAGTACCTGATGGCGCTCTTCAATTCGAAGATCGATGAGAAGGCAGATCCAAAGGTTCAGATTCAGCAGGCGATCGAGGACGCACAGCGCCAGCATCAGGCGTTGTCCCAGCAGGCTGCGTCGGTGATCGGTAATCAGCGTCAACTCGAGATGAAGCTCAGCCGTCAACTCGACGAGGTCGAAAAGCTCAACGCCAACGCGCGCCAGGCCGTCAACCTCGCCGATCAGGCCGCTGCTGCCGGCGACAACGACAAGGCGATCCAGTACACCAACGCTGCCGAAGCTTTTGCGGCCCAGTTGGTGACGGCCGAGCAGGGCGTCGAAGATCTGAAGGCACTGCACGACCAGTCCTTGCAGGCCGCCGCTCAGGCCAAGAAGGCTGTCGAGCAGAACGCGATGACTCTGCAGGCAAAGGTTGCCGAGCGCACCAAGCTGCTCAGCCAGCTGGAGCAGGCCAAGATGCAGGAGCGCGTGAGCGAGTCCCTTCGGTCCATGGACAGCACGCTGTCGGCTCCCGGCAACACACCCAGCCTCGATGCTGTGCGCGACAAGATCGAGCGGCGTTACGCCGACGCACTCGGCTCTGCCGAGCTCGCCCAGAACTCCGTTCAAGGCCGCATGATGGAGGTCCAGCAGGCCTCGGTCCAGATGGCAGGGCACAGTCGCCTCGAGCAGATTCGTGCTTCCATGAAGGGCGAGGCACTGCCTTCCGGCGGCGCAGCAGCCACTCCTGCGACTCCGTCCGTCGAGAAGCAGCCCCCGGCTGCCGGTCAGACCGGGCAGTAGCCGAATCCTCGATGTCGGCAGTGATGCTCTGATGTTTTCTTCACGAGACGGTCGATCTGGGCGCGAGCCCCGGTCGGCCGTTCCCGTTTCCGTATCCGGCGCCTTCGGAGCGTTGGGACGCACCGCGGACACATTGCGCGAGGTCGGACTGTCTGCGGCGGATGCCGCTCGGCGGTGGCAGGACCCGCGCGCCAAATTCGAGCGCAAACGTGCCCGTGCACGTCGACGCGCTCAGCGTTGGGGTTTCATGTCCGGCGGATCAGTGGTCGGCACGGCCGGCCTTGCTGTTGCGTCGGCCCCCGAGTGGTCGGTGGTCGTGGCAGGCGGGGGAGCGGCACTGTTCGCGGTTCCCGCCGTCATCGCGGTCGGCCGTTACCGTTCGATGAGTTCCGGCCCACCGCCGTCGGCGCCGATTCGCCGGCGCTTGCCACCGTCGTCGTCTCGCGCGTTCATCCCGATGTCTCGCCTCATCGGCGCCGAGACTTCGCTGTTCGAGATCTTGAGTGTGCTCAGACGCGCCGACACCATCGACCCCGGTGAGTTGGACGAAATCACTGTTACCGCCGATTCGGCACTGAGAGCGATGTTCGCGGTGTCTTCGGATGTCGTCGCGATGGAACGCGCTGTGGCCGCGACGCCGAAGGTAACCGAACCTCTTGATCCCACCATCGACGGCGCAGTCCGTGAGTTGCAGTCGGGGTTGGATCAGTACGAGGATCTGGTGACTTCGGCAGCTGCTCTGACAGCGCCTCACAGCCCGTCGGCGCTCGTGGGATTCAACCGAGAGCTTTCGGCGCTGCACGCGGCCGCCGAGCGGCTCTCGGCGCTTGCCGACGCCATCGGCGAGGTGGACGACATCACCCGCAAGTACAACTGATCGGCTCTCGCGCCTGATCGATGCACACTGTTCGACATCTCAGTCGTCGGCGCCGCGGGCCGCCAATGCTTCGCCCATTGCGTCCGCGGTCATCAGGGTGCCGACGATGACCGGCACTGCGAAGGATCGCAGCGAGAATCCGAGCCCTCGCGCCTTGCGTGCCTCGGACACCTGTGTGATGACCTCGAACATCAGCGGGATACACCGGATCGTCATTGCGAGGAGCAAGGCGATCCGTTCGGGATTGACGCCGAAGCGTCGCAAGGGTGTCAGAAATCTGGTGATCGCGTCGAGCATCTCGGAGATCCGTGTGGTCAGACCCATGATCGCCGCGAAGGCGATCGAAATGATCAGAACCCCGCAAACGACGGCCGCTCGCTGCCATCCCGCGACTACCAGCTGGAACGCCCCGATGAAGAGCAACATCCACAGCGCCGGACGCAGCTGCCGGATTGCAGTCATCGGAGGAATGCGCGCAATCGCGTACAGGGCCACAACGACGATCGTGGGAGCTGCCAGTTGCCACGGCTCGCGCACGAAGATCGAGACGGCGAGGATGGCCACGACCAAGGCGAAGAGCTTGATCCCCGTCGGCATCCGGTGCAGGAGTGAGCGGCCCGGACGGTAGACGCCGAGAGTGGTCACGAGACCAACGACCGGTAGTGATCGATGGAGTCGGCGGGGGAGCCGTCAGCGACGACGCGGCCTTGGTCGACGACCAACACCCGTTCGAAGGACTCGAGGAGATCGAGTTGGTGGGTCACGACGATCAGTTGCTGATCGAGTGACTCGAATACCGAGCTGATCAGCCGAGAGTTGCGAAGGTCGAGGAGCGTGGTGGGTTCGTCGGCGACGAGTACGTTCGGTTCCGTCACCATGATGGCCGCGAGCGCGAGGAGCTGTTTCTGCCCGCCCGAAAGCTGGTGGGTGGGATGGTCGGCGTGCCCGGCGAGGCCGTAGCGTTCGAGCACCGAGGCCACCTTTGCGGCGCGCTCGGCTTTGCCCAATCCGCTACGTCGGAGCGAGAATTCGATGTCCTCGGCAACCGTCGGCATCACGATCTGGTGGTTGGGATCGGTGAAGACGAATCCGACCTGCTTGCGTACGTCGCGGCCCTTCTTCGCCGTGTCCAAGCCGTTGACGTGGACGTGTCCTTCCGTTGGAACGACCAGTCCGTTGATCATGCGAGCGAGCGTCGACTTGCCGCTTCCGTTCGCACCCACGATCCCGATTCGCTGTTCGCTCAGTCGCAGATCTATCTGCTGAAGGACCGTTCGTTCACCGAAGCTGTGTCCGACGTTCTCGAAGACGATCTCACTCATCGGAGATTAATTCGCCACCACGGTCTTGTTCGACGAGATCACCGAGTCGCGCAGTAGTGCCGGGTATGCCCGGTGAACCTGGGACGCGACCAACGCGGTGACGACCGCTTTTGCGGCGTCGAGCGGGATGAAGGCGGCGTTGGCTGACCATGCGGCAACGAAGCTCATGTGTCCGCGGACCATCATTCCTACGATGCCGAACGCGTAGAGAACGACGACGCCGCCGAGAAGGTTGATGCCGATGCCCGCGATGATCCGGTACTTGGGCAGCATCTTGGCGGTCAGCCATCCGATGACAAACGCCGTCGGGATCCAACCGATGAGGAATCCGGCTGTCGGGCTCGAGAGAGACACGAGTGCGGTGCGACCGCCGGCAAGGACCGGTAGACCGACCAATCCCAGAGCAATGACCGTCAGGACGGCGAGAACACCCTTGCGCGGTCCGAGTAGAGCGCCGGCCATCATGACGCCCATGGACTGAAGGGTGATCGGCACGCCGGAAATGCCGATGTTGATCGACCCGGGTAGGCCCAGCGCGATGATGAGTGCGGCGAAGACAGCTACATGCGCGAGATCGCGAGCGGGGAAACGGGTCGTAGACACTGCGGACGTGCTCCTTCGGCATACGGGATCGAACTTCGCGAGTTTACGCCAGGAGCAAGCTCCCATGGGTTGGACACCTGACCTGCGTGAGGGCCGGTCTCGGGGTGAACCCTGATCTTTACCTGAACTTGCCGCTGAGCTGCTGCTTTGTCACGCCAGACCTGTCAGGCTGGTTCTACGGACGACGCAGCACCTGTCCGATTCGACTGATTATTCAACGGCACGTTGGAGGTAAGCATGTTTTGGAAGATCGTTTTGGCCGTCGTACTGGTGTGGGTCGCACTCGCGGTGGTCGGTGCGCTGATCAAGGGGCTTTTCTGGGTTCTGGTGGTCGGCGCTGTCGGCTTCGGAATCTACTTCCTGGTGAAGGCGATGTCGGGAAGTGACGACAATTCGCCCGCTTCGCGGTTCTGACGGGCAAGATCTGCCCTATGGAAAACTTCCCCGAGGACTGGCAGCGCGCGATTGTCATCGTGGCGCATCCCGATGACATCGAATACGGCGCAGCCGCAGCAGTGGCGCAGTGGACCGATCGCGGCAAAGACGTGCGATATGTCCTGGCCACGCGCGGCGAGGCCGGAATCGCCGGTCTGTCGCCCGAAGAGTCCGGCCCGATCCGCGAGGAAGAAGAGCGTCGCTCGGCCGCGATCGTCGGTGTCGGTGAGGTGGAGTTCCTCGGCCTGCCCGACGGTCGTCTCGTGGAAGGCTTGGAGTTGCGCTCGACTCTCGCCGCAGCAATTCGCCGCCACCGTCCGGAATTGGTGGTGACGATGAACTTCTCCCACACCTGGGGCCCCGGCTATCTGAACAGCGCAGATCACCGTGCACTCGGGATCAGCGTCCTCGACGCAACTGCCGACGCAGCAAACGAATGGATCTTTCCCTCATTGACGGCGCAGGGACTGGCGCCGTGGCCCGGTGTTCGATGGGTTGCGGTCAATACGATGACTCCCACACACTGCGTCGACGTGACGTCGACGGTCGATCGCGCCGTGGATTCGCTCGCGGAACATGCGCGATATCTGGCGGCGCTGAGTTCCACGCCGATCCGGGAACAGGCGCGTGCACAGATCGACATGGTCAGCGGACGGAAGCCTGGTTTCGACGCCGAGCGAGCAGTTGGTTTCGAGTTGTACTATTTCTGATGATCTCTGAGCGAGAGAAATCGCAAGTCCCGACGGGATTACCGGTGACTTGTCCGGTATTGTGTTACACACGATGGTAATCCGTAACGCAGATGACTCAATTGCCCCTCGCAAGGCAGATGGTCAGCGCATCCCCAGCCGCGAGATCGACGACGTGATTCTCGACGCAGCAAGGTCGTGTGTCCTCGATTTCGGAATGCAGCGAACCACACTTGCCGAGATCTCGCGTCGGGCCGGCGTGAGCCGACCGACGGTCTACCGGCGATGGCCGGACACGCGAGCTGTCGTCGCGGACCTGCTCACCCGGGAGATCCGATCGGTGCTGCCCGAGGTGACCTTCAACGGGTCTGCGGGCACGTTGCTCGTGGAGGCGATCGGTGACGTCGTCGGCCAGATTCGCGACCATCCGCTCTTCGTGAAAATTCGGCAAGCTGATCAAGAATTGCTGACGACCTACATCGTGGACCGGCTCGGCGCGAGCCAGAAGTCGATTCTCGAGCTGATCACGTCCGTTGTCGCGACCGGCCAACAGGATGGTTCGATTCGCGAGGGAAGCGTCAACGAGATCGCGGCGATGGTTCTACTGATGGCTCAGTCCGTCGTCATTTCTGCGCCGACTCTCGAGCCGGAGCTTTCCTCCGATGCGTCGGTCGAGCAACTTCGATATGCGGTCGCTGCTTATCTGGCACCCGTCAAGAATTCGGGAGAATAGCTGTGAGCCCCCTAGATTCAGCAGGCAGCGATTCAGCGCTCAACGCACAACGGCGTACTCGTGAACTCGAGCAGTTGGCGAACGGCGATTCGGTCGACGTCCTGGTGATCGGCGGCGGAATCACCGGTGTCGGTGTCGCTCTCGACGCCGTGACTCGTGGACTCAGTGTTGCGCTGGTCGAAAAGCACGACCTCGCGTTCGGCACCAGCCGCTGGAGTTCGAAACTGGCACACGGCGGCCTTCGGTACCTGGCTTCCGGCAATGTCGGTATAGCGCGTGAAAGTGCGGTCGAGCGCGGCATTCTCATGACGCGCACCGCGCCGCACCTCGTTCGCGCCATGCCTCAACTCGTACCGCTGTTGCCCGAAACGTCGTTCTTCGGGAAGGCCCTGGTGCGTACCGGTTTCCTGGCCGGTGACGCTCTGCGCATGTCGGCGCGAACCCCGGCTTCGGTGCTGCCCAGATCACGGACGGTCAGCGCTGCGCGGGCGCGCGAATTGGCTCCCGCGGTCAAGCGGGAAAACCTACGAGGCGCCTTGACCGCGTTCGACGGGCAGCTCATCGACGACGCCCGCCTCGTCGTCGGTATCGCCAGAACCGCAGCGTCGCACGGCGCGCGAATCCTGACGCGCGTCGGTGCTTACGACGTATCCGGAACGTCGGCCACCTTGCGCGACGAGTTGACCGGATCCGAGTTCTTGATGCGTGCCCGCGTCGTGGTCAATGCGACCGGTGTCTGGGCTGATCAGGTCGACTCCAGCATCACCCTGCGCCCAAGCCGCGGGACGCACCTGGTGCTCGATGCAGCGCGATTGGGGAACCCCACGGCAGCACTGACCGTGCCGATTCCCGGCGAGACCAACCGTTTCGTCTTCGCCCTGCCCGCGCAGCTCGGCCGGATCTACCTCGGGTTGACCGACGAAGCAGCGCCGGGGCCGGTGCCAGACGTACCGACGGCGTCCGAGGACGAGATCGACTTCCTGCTCGACACCGTGAACACGGCGTTGGAAGCTCCGCTGACCCGTGGGGACGTCTTGGGGACCTTCGCGGGTCTGCGTCCGCTGCTGGACACCGGTGAAGGCTCGACGGCCGACCTCTCGCGCAATCACGCTGTAGTCCGTTCGGACTCGGGCTTGGTCACGGTGGTAGGCGGAAAACTCACGACGTACCGCAAGATGGCCGAAGACGCCGTCGACGCTGCGGTCGAGGTCGGGTCGCTGAGCGCCGGGGCATGTCGGACACGCGCGTTGCCGCTGGTAGGCGCTGCATCACCGGCGGAATTGAAGAAGATCAAGGCACCCGCGTCATTGGTGGCGCGATACGGCACCGAGGCCGAGGTCGTTGCCGCGGCGAGCGGCGATCGTCTCCGGTCGGTTGCGGACTTGGAGATCTGCGGTGCCGAGTTCGATTTCGCGGTGTCGCATGAAGGCGCCCTCGACGTCGACGACGTCCTCGATCGCAGGACGAGAATCGGATTGGTGGCTTCGGATCGCGAACGCGCACTGGGTGCGGCGGAACAGGCCTTTCACTCGGTGTGACACTCTGATCCGGTGCGTGTAGCCGTTGTTGCCGGGCCGGACCCGGGTCATGCTTTTCCCGCAATAGCGTTGTCGCTGGCGTTGATCCAGGCCGGCGACGAACCGATCCTGTACACGGGGACCCGGTGGGTCGAGGCAGCGCGAGCAGCCGGCGTGGAAGCCGAGCCGCTCAAGGGCTTGGCCCCGCGGCCGGGAGACGACGATCTTGATGCAGGTGCTCGGATTCATTCGCGCGCCGCCTATATTTCCACCGAACTGCTTCCCGACCTGAAGTCCGTCTCCCCGGATCTCGTCGTTTCCGACATCCTCACTGCCGGAGGCGGATTGGCCGCCGAAAGACTTGGCATCCCCTGGGTGGAACTCTCGCCTCACCCGCTGTACTCACCTTCACGGGGGTTGCCGCCGATCGGCAGTGGGCTCGCTCCCGGCGTCGGAATTCGTGGTCGACTCCGCGATACCCTGATGCGCGCAGCGACGGGACGTTCGATCAAGCAAGGGTTGGCCCAGCGATCCCAGGCCCGTGTCGGTGTCGGACTGCCCGCTCTGGATCCCGGTCCGCAAGCGCGGCTGATCGCAACACTTCCGGCACTCGAAGTGCCTCGCCCCGACTGGCCGGAGCGCGCTCACGTCGTCGGACCGCTTCTGTGGGAGCCGACCGAGGTGATTCTGGATCCACCGCCAGGTGACGAACCGCTGGTTATGGTGGCGCCCTCCACGGCGCACACCGGCGCAGTGGGAATGTTCGAGGGCACGGTCGAAGGACTCGGCGGAGCCGGTGTGCGGCTGATCGCGTCGATGCTCGACGGAGCCGAAGGTGAGCATCCCGATTGGGTTCGTGCAGGTCTCGGACGCCAGGACGCGATGCTGCGTGACGCGTCGGTGTTGGTATGTGGCGGCGGGCACGGCATGTTGGCGAAGGCCCTGCTGGCCGGCGTGCCGACGGTCGTCGTTCCCGGGGGCGGGGACCAGTGGGAGTTGGCCAATCGCGCTGCGCGGGCAGGGACGTCGGTGATCGTGCGGCCCGCAGATGCCCGCTCGATTCGCGATGCCGTACTGCAGGTGCTCTCCGACAAACGATTCGCGGAAGCTGCGAGAGCGGCTGCCGCGACTGCGTCGCAGGTCACCGATCCGGTGGCGGTGTGCCGACAGGTGGTCAACGGAGGTGTGACGGCGTGAGCACGTTGCGCCTGAATGCAGGTGCACCGCTCTGTGGACTACGGTGGCGGCTGTGCGGTTGACCGAATTTCATGAAATGGTGCGCGAAGAGTTCGGACAGGTACGAGGCGACTCGATGCTGATCGACCATGTACTCCAGAGTCTCGACGGAATGACTGCCGCGGAGGCCGTCGAAGCAGGCTGGGAGCCTCGCGAGGTGTGGCGTGCGCTCTGTGTGGAGTTCGACGTACCACCCGCCCGCCGCTGATTCTTCGGCGTGTCGAACGTCTCCCATCTTCTGTTCGAACACGTGTTCGTCTATGCTGAACCTGTTCGGTGGTGACGCTTCTTTGGTAACTGCGAACTTTCGATGTTCTACAAACGCGGTGACCTACAAACGCGGTGATCGACAAGCGCTAAAGCAAGATCGAAAAGTCTGTCGGTGGCCGGATCTACTCTGATCGCAACACACCAACAGGGTCGGCTCAGGCAGGCGCTGAAGAGACGGAGTCTGCTCAGGCAGGCACTGAAGACTGAAACAAGGATGGGGATCACGATGGCACCACAGGCACCTGATCGGGACAAGGCACTCGACCTCGCGTTGGCGCAGATCGACAAGAACTTCGGCAAGGGTTCGGTGATGCGCCTGGGTGAGGGTGTCCGCCAGCCCATCGCCGTCATTCCCACCGGTTCCATCGCGCTCGACGTCGCGCTGGGTATCGGCGGACTGCCGCGTGGCCGCGTCATCGAGATCTACGGCCCGGAGTCCTCGGGTAAGACCACCGTGGCACTGCACGCAGTTGCCAATGCTCAGGCCAACGGCGGCATCGCGGCGTTCATCGACGCGGAGCACGCACTCGATCCCGACTATGCAGCCAAGCTGGGCGTCGATACCGATGCACTCCTGGTCTCGCAGCCGGACACGGGTGAGCAGGCCCTCGAAATCACCGACATGCTGATCCGTTCAGGCGCCCTCGACATCGTCGTGATCGACTCCGTGGCCGCTCTTGTTCCTCGCGCCGAGATCGAAGGCGAGATGGGTGACAGCCACGTCGGTTTGCAGGCTCGACTGATGAGCCAGGCGCTGCGCAAGATCACCGGTGCCATGAACAACTCGGGCACCACCGTCATCTTCATCAACCAGCTTCGCGAGAAGATCGGTGTGATGTTCGGTTCTCCCGAAACCACCACCGGTGGTAAGGCACTGAAGTTCTACGCTTCGGTCCGCCTCGACATCCGTCGTATCGAAACTCTCAAGGACGGTACCGACGCAGTGGGTAACCGCACTCGCGTCAAGGTCGTCAAGAACAAGGTCGCGCCGCCGTTCAAGCAGGCCGAGTTCGACATTCTCTACGGCCAGGGCATCAGCAAGGAAGGCTCGCTCATCGACATGGGTGTCGAGCACGGGTTCATCCGCAAGTCCGGCTCCTGGTACACCTACGAAGGCGACCAGTTGGGTCAGGGCAAGGAAAATGCTCGTAAGTTCTTGCTGGAGAACACCGATATCCGTGACGAGATCGAGAAGAAGATCAAGGAAAAGCTCGGTATCGGTGCTGACGTCACTGCAACCGACGAAGCTCCCGCCGACTTCTGAGTTCAGTCATGAGCTTCGACGACGGTGACAACGGCGAGAATGCTCGTGAAGAGTACGGCGCTCCTCGGCGTCGATCCCGTCAACGATCCGAGAAGCCGTCGCAACGCGCAGAAGGTGGGACGGAGGCGCAGGCCAAAGATGCTTGCCTACGCCTCCTGACCGACCGGGCGCGCAGTCGTTCCGAGCTGGAAACAAAGCTGAGCGTGCGCGGCTTCGAGCCCGAGATCATTGCCAAGGTCCTCGATCGACTCCAAGAAATCGGGTTGATCGACGACGCAGACTTCGCGAACCAGTGGGTTCATTCGCGGCATACGTACTCGGGCAAGGGAAAGCGTGCGCTTGCAGTCGAGTTGCGGCTCAAAGGAATCGACCAGGACACCGCTTCCGAAGCGTTGTCACAGATCGATCCGGAAGATGAACGCGAGCGAGCAGCGGAGCTGGTTCGGCGGAAGCTGAAGAACAAGCCCGTCGATGATCGCGACAAGGCCACGCGTCGACTGGTCTCGATGCTGGCACGCAAGGGATATTCAGCTGGGATGTCGTACGAGGTGGTCAAGGCCGAGATGGCTGCCTCCGAGTCGTAGGCAAACAATGCCGTAGGCAACTAATACCAGGAGCGGGGTGTGTCACCGAATTCGGTGACGCACCCCGCTCCTCGTGTCAGTACAACAGCAGGTCGATCAGCTCACGGCTTGGTCAAGTCCATGCCCGGAACCGAAACGGCGGGGTCGGCGGACGGCGCCGCGATGGGGCCCTTGCCCTTTCGCTTTCCCGAACGCAGGCGCTTCTCCACCTTGGTTGCCAGGAAGGTCAGAGCCGAGTTGAGAGCGATCATGATCGCTGCGACCACGATGAGCGCCGGCAAGAAGTTTCCGTAGAAGGTGCCGAGCTGTTGGGCCTGACGCACCAACTCGACATACCCGATCAGGTAACCGAGGGCGGAGTCCTTCAGCGCCACGACCATCTGCGAGATCAGGGCCGGGAGCATGGCGGTAACCGCTTGGGGGAGCAGGATTGTCACCATGATCTGCGTCTTGCGCATGCCAAGTGCCTTGGCGGCCTCACTTTGCCCACGGGGGAGTGAGTTGATTCCGGCGCGGACGATCTCGGCGATCACGGAACCGTTGTACAGGGTCAAGCCCACCACGACTGCGGCGAGTGCGAGGTACTTCGACTTGAAGACTTCGTATTCGGCAAACACCTGATACGAGAAGATCATCAGAATCAGCACCGGTACCGCGCGGAACAATTCGACGATGACGCCGCAGATCTTCCGAATGATGTTGTGCTCGGAGAGTCGACCGATACCCAGGGCAGAACCGAGGATGAGCGCGAAGACGATGGACATCGCAGCCGCGATCAGCGTTCCCCGGATGCCGGGTATCAGATACGTTGTCCACGACGTGGATTCGAGGAACGGATCCCACTTCGCTGCTGTCAGCTGGCCCTTTTCGTCGAGTGCGCGGTAGATGACGTAACCGATTGCGACCATGAGTGCAGCGACGACAAGGGACGCGAATCGGTAGAGATTTCGCGCTCTCGGACCTGGCGCGTCGTAGAGGACTGTTGCGCGGTTGCTCATCGTGAAACCTCGAATCGCTTGCTCAGCTTGCCGAAGATCAAGCCCATGGGAAGTGTCAGGATCACGAAACCGACAGCGAAGATTCCACCGACGACAAAGATCGCCGCTTCGTTTTCGATCATCTTCTTCATCAGCGCTGAGGCTTCGGATACGCCGATCACCGCGGCGATGGTCGAGTTCTTGGTCAGTGCGATCAGCACGCTACCCAGCGGTGCTGTGACCGCGCGAAATGCCTGAGGCAGGACGATCAGCCGAAGATTTTGTGCGAACGACAGACCGAGTGATCGGCCCGCTTCGGCCTGGCCGACCGGAACGGTATTGATTCCCGATCGAAGTGACTCACACACGAACGCGGCGGTGTAGACACTGAGGCCGAGTACGGCGAGTCGGAAGTTGTTGTCCACCAGAAAAGTCGGCGAATCCGACTTGGCGAGGTTGACTCCGAGCGTCTGCGAAAGACCGAACAGACAGAAAAACAGAATCAGTGTGAGGGGGGTATTGCGGAACACGGTCACGTACGCGGCGCCCAGGAATCGGGCGACCGGGACCGGTGACACGCGCATCGCCGCGATCAGCACACCGATGATGACAGCGCCGATCGCGGAGAAAAATGTCAGCTGGATCGTGGTCCAGAAGGCTTCCAGAAGCTGGTCGCCGTACTTGCTCAGAAGGTTCACTTGCCGTCTCCCCAGATCACGGGATCTCCGTTGGTGGCGTCACGCGCTGCGGCTCCCGAAGTGGGAGCCGCAGCGAGATTGACGGTGAAAAAAGCAGGTCAGTAACGATCAACGGTGGGCGGCGCCGGGATGGGGTAGCCCGAAGCGCCAACGGTGTTGTTGAAGGCTTCTTCCCATGCGCCGGTGGAGATCATCTTCTCGATGGCGTCGTTGATCTTGCCGCGGGTCTCGGAATCGTCCTTGGCCAGGCCGACGCCGTAGTTTTCCGTTGTGAACGGTTCTCCGACGACCTTCAACTGGCCGGGGTACTGTGCGGCAAAACCAGCGAGGATGATGTCATCGGTGGTGACTGCGTCGACAGCGCCGTTGCGCAGTGCTTCGACACAAGCAGAGTAGGTGTCGAACTCCTGAAGTTGGACGTCAGGTACGGAGTCCTTGACCTTCTGAGCCGGAGTGGAGCCAGTCACCGAGCAGAGTTTCTTGCCGCCGCTGAGAGAATCGCGACCGGTGATGTCGGTGTTGTCGGAGCGAACGAGCAGCGATTGGCCGGCGATGAAGTACGGACCGGCAAAGCCGACCTTTTCCTTGCGTGCGTCGGTGATCGAGTAGGTGGCCACAATGTAGTCGACCTCGCCGTTCTGGATCAGGGTCTCGCGTTGGGCTGACGGTGATTCCTTGAAGGTGATTCCTTCGGGCTTCACGCCGAGTTCGTTGGCGATGTACCGGGCTACCTCGACGTCGAAGCCGGAGAAGGTGCCGTCCGGATTGCGCTGACCGAGGCCGGGCTGATCGAACTTGATACCGACGGTGAGCGTTCCGTCGGCAGCACTCTGCGATGCGCTCTTTTCTTCTCCTCCACCACAAGCCGTGGCAGCGAACGCGATAGCCATGATTCCGATTCCGAAACGGACGGAGCGATTGATCTTCATGAAGATCCTCTCAGTTGTCGACATGCAAACGGTGCAGTCGAGATGAACGGTGCAGCCGAGGTGAACGGTGCAGTCGAGCAAGTTGTCTTGTGGACGAGGACAGGACTGTCGGAGGGGACTGTGATCAGTGAGTGAGGATCTTGCCGAGGAAGTCCTTGGCCCGATCCGACTTGGGATGGGTGAAGAACTCTTCGGGCGTGGTGTCTTCGACGACCTGGCCGTCAGCCATGAACAGCACACGATCGCCGGCTTTGCGGGCGAATCCCATCTCGTGCGTGACCACGAGCATGGTCATGCCTTCCTTCGCGAGGGAGGTCATGACGTCGAGGACTTCGTTGACCATCTCAGGGTCGAGAGCGGAGGTGGGCTCGTCGAACAACATCACCTTCGGCTGCATCGCAAGAGCGCGAGCAATCGCGACACGCTGTTGCTGACCGCCGGAAAGCTGCGCCGGGTACTTGTCGGCCTGATTGGCGATACCGACGCGCTCGAGCAATGCCTGCGCCGTCTTCTTGGCTTCGTCCTTCTTCGCCTTGCGGACCTTCATCGGTGCGAGCATGACGTTCTCGAGGATCGTCTTGTGTGCGAACAGGTTGAAGGACTGAAAGACCATCCCGACGTCGGCACGAAGTGCGGCAAGTGCTTTGCCCTCCTCGGGGAGCGTCTTGCCGTCGACGGCGATAGTGCCCGAGTCGATGGGTTCCAGGCGATTGATGGTGCGGCACAGAGTCGACTTACCGGAGCCCGACGGACCAAGGACGATCACCACTTGGCCCTTGGGTACCTCGAGATTGACCTCTTGCAGGACGTGAAGTTCCCCGAAGTGTTTGTTCACCGAGGTCATCGAAATCATGGATGTGGAATCGCCGGAGGTGGTCGGCGTCGTCGCATCGTCGGCTTGGGTCATAAACGAGAACCTTAGGCGTAGTTTGCGTCGACGCCCGTGATTTCGCCATGGTTCTTGCCATATGTAATGGAAATTTTACTGTGACGACGTTTATGTCGCGTTTCGGCTGTTTATCAGGGCGTTATTACACGTCGTAGTGGACGTGAGCTAGGCTGAAGCGTGTCACTGATCGACGAAATGTCCCCTGCACTTCCGGAGCCGACTGCAGTTCCGGAGCCGACTGCGAAGTCTGTTCGCACCTACGAGGTGCGGACGTACGGATGTCAGATGAACGTCCACGATTCCGAGCGACTGTCCGGTCTGCTCGAGGACGCCGGGTATTCGAAGGCGGAGACCGGAACCGATCCTGATCTTGTCGTCTTCAACACGTGTGCGGTCCGCGAGAACGCGGACAACAAGTTGTACGGCAACCTCAGCCAGCTCGCCCCGAACAAGGAGGCGAACCCCGACATGCAGATCGCGGTCGGCGGGTGCCTGGCGCAGAAGGATCGTGACACCGTCGTCAAGAAGGCGCCGTTCGTCGACGTCGTCTTCGGCACTCACAACATCGGCTCGCTTCCCGCGCTGCTCGATCGTGCGCGTCACAATCAGCGCGCCGAGGTCGAAATCCTCGACGCGCTCGAGGCGTTTCCCTCGACACTGCCAGCCAAACGCGAATCTGCTTATGCAGGTTGGGTTTCCATATCGGTGGGCTGCAACAACACGTGTACGTTCTGCATCGTTCCGGCCCTGCGTGGCAAGGAAGTGGATCGACGTCCCGGCGACATCCTGGCCGAGGTGCAGGCACTCGTCGACGAGGGTGTCTCGGAAGTAACCCTGCTCGGACAGAACGTCAATGCCTACGGCGTGTCGTTCGCCGATCCGGAACAACCGCGCGATCGCGGAGCCTTCGCCTCCCTCTTGAAGGCATGTGGACACATCGACGGCCTCGAACGGGTGAGGTTCACATCGCCGCACCCGGCAGAATTCACCGACGACGTCATCGAAGCGATGGCAACCACTCCCAACGTCTGCCCGCAGCTGCACATGCCGTTGCAGTCCGGTTCGGACAAGGTTCTCAAAGCGATGAAGCGCTCGTACCGCAAGTCGAAGTACCTCGGGATCATCGAGAAGGTGCGCGCCGCAATGCCGCACGCCGCCATCACCACGGACATCATCGTCGGGTTCCCGGGGGAGACGGAGGAGGATTTCGAGGAGACGCTGGACGTCGTGCGTAAGGCGCGATTCTCCAACGCCTACACCTTCCAGTACTCCAAGCGCCCGGGGACGCCGGCGGCGGAGATGGCCGATCAGCTTCCCAAAGAGGTTGTCCAGGAACGCTACATGCGATTGCTCGCCGTTCAGGAAGAAGTGAACATCGAGGAAAATCGCAAGCTCGTCGGCACCGAGGTCGAACTCTTGGTGGCAGCAGGGGAGGGTCGGAAGAACGCGGCGACTCAACGACTCAGTGGTCGCGCGCGAGACGGCCGCCTGGTGCATTTCCGCCCCGAGGGAAACCTCGACGGCACAATCCGACCCGGTGACGTGGTGACGGTCGTCGTCACCCACGGAGCCCCTCATCACCTCGTGGCAGATGACGGAGTGCTCACGCACCGTCGGACCCGCGCCGGTGATTCGTTCGAAAAGGGCATCACACCCAAGACCCCGCCCATCGGTGTAGGTCTCGGACTACCGAAGATCGGTGCCCCGGCCCCACAACCCGTCCAGATGGGATGCAACGCATGACCTCGCAACACGAGAACACGACACCACAGCCGGGCGACGACGCCTTCGAGGGCTACCGCAAGGATCTCGACGACGCGGAACGCAAGGTCGCGGGAGAAATCGATCCAGGTGTGCGCGCCATGGTTGTCGCGGTTGCGGTGCTCGTGCTGGTCGGCACCCTTGCCCTGCCCCATGCGGGAGTTGCGAACGGCTGGGATGTGCTCGCGTACAACCAGGACGCGGAAACCGAACGGATTGCACTGTTCTCACGCTTGTTCGTGTGGTTCGTCGTCATCTTCGGCATCGGATTCTCGATGCTCGCGCTGGTCACGCGGCGTTGGAGTCTGGCCTGGGTCGCACTCGCCGGCAGTGCCGTGGCGAGCGCTCTCGGCATGATGGCCGTCTGGTCGCGTCAGACCATTCCCGCCGGTTTCAATGTGGCAGGACCGTCGATCGGGCTGATCATCGGATGGTTTGCCGTCGTGTTCTTGACGTTCCATTGGCTCAAGGTGGTCTGGACACGAACCAACATTCAGCTCGCCGCCGAGGAGCAACGCCGGATCGCTGCGGCCGAAGCCGAGAAGCATCAGGAATGGAACGTCGGCTGACACAGCAGGCCGTCCATCCAAAGCACAAGACAACGCCGGCTGACTCCTTT